>CAKZLT010000431.1 GCA_937127195.1 uncultured Saprospiraceae bacterium | reverse complement strand
GGCTGTTTGCTCCATAGGATGCGTACCGTCAAGTTCTTCCATCAACGGATTGCTAAATCTCCAGCCAAAACTCGAATCATATATTTTACTATCATTACCGAAAGGCTTGGCAGATTTAGAAATCACCCACGGTGCGCGAGTCATATTTTCAACACCACCAGCAATGAAAATATCTCCGTCACCTGTTTTGATAGCGCGATTAGCGTGAATGATGGTAGAAAGCCCCGAAGAACACAATCTATTGACCGTTTCACCAGGTACTGAAAACGGTAAACCAGCCAATAAACCAGCCATTCGAGCGATATTTCGATTGTCTTCTCCTGCTTGATTAGCACAACCGAGCATTACATCTGCAACTGTACTTGGGTCTAAGTTCGGATTTCTTTTTAATAATTCTCTAATTGGAATTGCCGCCAAATCATCGGTACGAACAGCGGAAAGCGTTCCTCTAAATTTACCGATTGGCGTGCGAATAGCGTCTATTATAAATGCGTCTTTCATCTTTTTTTATTTTTGAGAGGCGAGAGTTGAGACCGTCCTTCGGACTGCGAGAAGCGAGATGTTATAGCGGCTTTTTTAAGTTTCACGCTTAATCTCGCTTCTCGCAGTCCGAAGGACGGTCTCATGTCCCGTCTCTAGATTTTCCATTCTTTTGATTTTCTATAAACCGTTCCTTTAAAAACGGCAACTAATGTTCCGTCAGATTTGGTTACATCGACGGTATAAATTCCTGTTTTGTGTGTAATATGTATTTCTTTAGCTTTCGCAAAAATGACATCACCTGCTTTCAAAGCTACCAAATGTGAGATTGAAGTCTCAATAGAAACCGATAATCGACCATGAGAATTAGAAGCAAAGGCAAAAGCAGAATCTGCAAAACTAAAAGTAATTCCACCATGAGCAATACCAAATCCATTGAGCATTTCGGGGCGAATAGTCATTTTTAAAACGGATTTCCCGATATCATGTTCAACCGCTTCGATGCCTAGCCATTGACTAAAAGCATCTTGGTCGTACATTTGACGGAAGATAGATTCTGCTTTAATTTGATTTGATTGACTCATTGGTGTTTTTACTTTTATTGGTAGCTTATTTCTCGCAGAGTTCGGGGAGAAGCAGAGGGCGCAGAGTACCTTTATTTTTTTATAAAAAAAACAAAAAACGTTCTCTCAAAACTCTGCTTCTCTGCGCCCTCTGCGTGAAATCAAGACATTAAAGGCTCTTAAACACTCGGTTTTCTCTAACCATTTTCCTCAATAACGGACTTGGGCGATAACGGTCTTCACCGTATTCAGCTTGTAAATCTTCGAGTGTTTTCAAAACATTATCTAAGCCTTTTTCATCTGCCCACGCTAGTAAGCCTTTAGGGTAATTAACTCCTTTGGTCATAGCCGTTTCAATATCTTCTTGAGTTGCTACTTGCCAAAATAACGCATCTACAGCTTCATTAATCAACATACAAACTACTCGGTTGACAATCATTTTGCCGAGGTTAGTATCTTCGGTTGGTGCTATTTTAACGGCATTTTCATTATAATCATAATAACCGCGTCCTGCTTTTCTACCATAATAACCTGCTTCCGAAAGTCGCTTTTGTGTAAAAGCAGGCTTGTAGCGTTGGTCATAGTAAAAGGCTTTGAAAACGGTTTCCGTTACTGTATAATTAATGTCATTTCCGATATAATCCATGAGCGTAAAAGGTCCCATTCGGAATCCGCCAATCGTTGTCATTGCCCAATCGATTGTAGCTACGTCAGCAATGCCTTCTTCCAAAATTCGTAATGCTTCTCCGTAGAAAGGTCGTGCAATTCGGTTGACAATAAATCCTGGCGTATCTTTTACCAAAACGGTTAATTTACCCCAACTATCAATCATAGCCTTGGCAGACTGAACCGTATCTTCACTGGTCTGAATGGCAGGAATAATTTCAACCAACTTCATCAAAGGAGCAGGATTGAAAAAATGAATCCCGATAACTCGATTGGCATTTTTGCAAGCTGCTGCAATCGAAGCAATAGATAAAGAAGAGGTGTTAGAAGCTAAAATAGTGGATTCATTTGTAATGGCTTCCAACTGTGCAAATACCTTTTTTTTGATGTCAATATTCTCAATAATAGCTTCGATGACCAAGCCACAATCTGCGAAATCATCCATAGATTGACCATAATGAATGCGCGAAGTGATTCCATCACGAGTTGCTTCATTGATTCGCTCTTTTTCGATTAATCGGTTTAGAATCTTATCTAAACGGGTTTTCATATTACCCAAAGCATTTTCAAAGGTATCAAATACAACGACTTCATGACCTGCTGTTGCTGCCACTTGTGCGATGCCGCTTCCCATAGAACCCGCGCCTAGTATGCCTATTTTCATCATTATTGAATAGCTTTATTGTTATTTTTGAACCACAAAAGATACAAAAAAGAGAAAGACTTTTGTTGCTTTCATAGTTCAAGGTAGAACTAGTGTGATATTACACACTTTTTATTATTATTTGAATTTTTGTAAAAATACTAACTTTTACTTGATTTGGATAAAAGAAAAATCCGCTAAATATCTAAAGCGACATTTAGCGGATTTTAATTAAAAAAAATCTCCAATAACAGTTATAAACTAACAGAAACAGGTAATACTAATTTATCCCATTTCAAAGCAAGGCTTCCATTTTCGATAGCAAATTCCATTGCTTCTACTGATGTTTCAGTTTCGGTTGCAGTTGCATTTACACGCAAAACATCTTTAGATTTATCATAATCGTACGCGCCCCATTGCTCAGAAGTACTATTGAAAATTACTGTCCAGTTACCATCTTCGGCAGGAATTGTGAATAAACCGTATTTTCCAGCAGGTAATTTTTTGCCAGCAATCATTAGGTCAGTAGATGTTTCGATAGTTGTAGCTTCATTTGCTCCTGTTCTCCAAACTTTATCATAATTGACTAATCCACCCCAAACGGCTCTTCCTTTGACTGAAGGACTTCCATAATTAACGGTTAACGCAGCGTCACTTATCTTTGCGCGCATTTCCTTTCTTGGACTTGGTTTGTCAGCATCAATGACAACGGTTTCGTAAGCTTTATCTGCTTGAGTCTCTACTGCTTCTGTAACTTCTTCTTTTACAGATTCGGCTTCTGTTTTGGTAGCGGTTGAACTTTTGGTTGTGCATGCTGCAAAAGATATAGCTATAACTGCTAAAAATAGGTAAATTCGATTCATAATCTTTTTATAAAATTTTTGATTAGTAAGTACTATTACTCATTAAGACATTCTAACAATTAAAAGGTTTTTTATTTATAAAAATAATGGTAAATGAAAGACAAAATTACTTATATTGAAGATGAATGAACATACTTCGTTGGTGAAGAATTTTATTCTCTTATTTAGATTATTCAATTTTTTTGACGAGGATTGTATCATTAGGGTATAATAGAGTATCAGCTTTTGCAGCGGCTTCTGTATCATATATTTTGAATTCAAAATAAGATGAAAATGCCTCGGTCGGAGGAGAATCAGAGACTAATATATATTTATCTACCTCTTTGAGTTCTTGAAAACCGTAATAATATCTTCCGACAAACGCCTGAACTTTAAGCATATCAGCTTCACTAAAGCGATTGTCAAAGTAGATATCGGGTATTACTTCAAGAATTGTTACTTCGTCACCAACTTTTTTATTATTAGTCGTAAGAATAGATAAGTCATGATTTTTGACCAAAAAATCATTTAATTCAATCAATTCTTTAGAGGAGTCTATATCCCAATATTCAAAAAAATTAGAAAGTGGATTTTCCATTATGGCGATTAATTCCAGTTCTTTTTTTTCATGTAATGTTGCTGCTTTGTCATTGGATGCAAAAACAGCAGGATTACCAATTGGGTAAAAAAAATTATTTGAACTGAATGGCGTTTGCCATGGACTAATTTTTCTAATGATGTACATTTTACCTTGATTTTAATACTTAGAAACTGCCAAACGCTCACTAATTACCTCCAAAATATTCTCTGAATGAAACCGCGCATTTTCAATGAACCATTTATTAGTTACCATTCCTCCACAAACTACACCAGCCATAAACATATTGGATATATTGGTTTCAAAAGTAGTTTCATTATGAATAGGAATACGATTTGAATCAGCCGAAAATTGAATGCCAAAACGAGTTAACAAAGGATAATTCGGGCGAAAGCCTGTCATTGCTAATACAAAATCATTTTTGATAGTTATCAACCCGTTAGGTGTTTGAATATCCACTTCATTCGCACGAATTTCAGTGACCCTCGTTTCCACAGACGCCTTAATACTGCCTTCTTTGATACGATTTTCAATGTTGGGTTTTATCCAATATTTAATGGAAGGTTTCATGCCTTTTTGACGAACAATAACCGTAACGCGCGCACCTTTGTAATAGGTTTCTAATGCTACATCTGCTGCCGAATTACCACCTCCAATAACAATTATGTCTTGGTTTTCGTACAAATGTGGGTCATCATAATAATGCCTTACTTTTGGCAACGACTCGCCTTCAATATTCAAAGGATTTGGGTCATCATAAAAACCTGTTGCAATAATTGTTGAGTGCGATTGATATGTTGTCTTATTGGTTTTTACAGTAAAAACATCATCGTTTTTTTGAATATCTGAAACCTCTTCATAGTTATTCAAATTCAAATTCCAGTGTGATTTGACTCGGCGATAATATTCAAGTGCTTCCTTGCGCGAAGGCTTGTCGCTGTGTGCTACAAAGGGAACATTGCCGATTTCGATTTTGTCAAAAGTCGAAAAGAAAGTCATATTGGTTGGAAAATTATAAATTGAATTAACCAAACATCCTTTTTCTATTATCAAATAACTTAACCCTTTTTTAGTCGCTTCAATGCCACAAGTTAAGCCAATTGGACCACCTCCAACTATTATTATATCGTATATCATTTCTTTTTTTTATTGAAAAAATAAGAACGAATAAAGCTAACATTTTTTCTAAAAAAAGCAAAAAAACTCTAATTCTCGGATATAATACTAATTGATGTTGCACAAAAGTATTTATCGCTATTCTTTACTCATTACTTAACATCTTATTAATAGAATTATTCAGCTTTTATATTTAATTTTCCTAATTATAGAATGAGAATCAGCTTTTTTTTGTATTCAAACCGTTTTAGATTAAAGGCAGAAGAGAGTAAGAGTATTTATTTAGAACAATATTTGCGGGGTATTTAATTATTATTCAAAAGGAACTATCAAAAGAGGAAAAAGACATGAGACTTTTAAAAATACTATTATTAATTGCCGTAATGTTCAATATAGTAGCTTGCCAAAATGAAGATAAGCCAACAGAGGAAGAAGCTCAGATGGCATTACCTCACAGCGAACCTGTCAAAACGAATGAATTATCTAATTTAGATTTGAAAAAAATAGCTAATTCGAAAGGTAAAACTGTTGAAGCAGTGACATTTGCAGAGTTAGAAGAGATTTTGGAGAATACAGAAGATGTATTACTCGTTTGTAATTTTTGGGGAACATACTGCAAGCCTTGTATTGAAGAAATGCCTTATTTTGATAAGTTGCAAGACGAATTTCAAGACAAAAATGTAAAGGTTTTGTTTGTTAGTTTGGATAATCCAAAGGCGCGTGAAACGGAGGTGACAACTTTTGTAAGAAAAAAACAAGTTCGGTCAGAAACCGTTTTACTAGATGAAAAAGAATTATCACAAGATGAGTGGATTCAAAAGTTAATGCCTAATTGGGAAGGTGATATTCCTGCTACAATTTTTGTAAAAACATCAAATGATATTAAAGAATTTTATGCTGGAGGGTTTGAAGATTATAATCAATTGAAAGCTCAAATTATCCCTTATTTAGAATAAAATAACCTAAATTTTTGGTTAAATACGTTTATCAATAGATACTTTGTTTTCTGATGATAACATTTTATAATTATAAAAAATAAATACGATGAAAACTTTAATGGTTTGCCTATTATTAGGTGCTGCAAGTATGCTGAGTTTCAAGACTGACTCTGCGAATGGTTACGAGCCAGGAGATACGGCAATTGATTTTTCTTTAAAAAATGCAACGGATAACATTAATGGCTTAGGCAAAAATGCAAGTCTGAAAGACTATAAAGATGCCAAAGGTTACATAGTGGTTTTTACTTGTAATCATTGCCCGTTTTCGGTAGCTTACGAAGATAGATTGATAGCATTACATAATAAATATGCTACAAAAGGTTATCCTTTAGTTGCTATTAACCCGAATGATATAAAAAAACAGCCAGCAGATTCTTATGATAATATGGTAGAAAGAGCGAAAGAAAAGAAGTTTCCTTTTGCATATTTGTATGATAATACGCAGGCAATTGCTTTGGCTTATGGTGCAAAACGTACGCCTCATGTCTTTTTATTGAAAAAAGAAGGTGCTAAAAACATAGTGAAGTTTACTGGAGCAATTGATGATAATTCTTGGAATGAAGAGGCTGTCAAAACAAAATATCTTGAAAATGCTTTAGACGCGCTTTTGGGTAATGAACCTATTCAGAAGAAAACTGCAAAAGCGGTTGGCTGTACTATTAAATGGGCGAACTAAGTACTTGGACAAAAGTAAATGCATAATAAGTAATTAGGATTTCAAATTTTTAACTTAGAAATGAGACCGTGTCGATTTTTAAAACCGACACGGTCTGAAATCAATACGTGAAAATTAATAGAAATAACATTTTGATTTTGAAAAAGATAAGGGTCAAATGCTTTAAAAGCATTTGACCCTTATTTTTTTGACTATAGGTTGGATTGATTAATTATCAAGTTCTTCTAGCTTCTTTTGAACGCCTTCAACTTTTTCTTTTTGATTATTAATTTCCTTGTTTTTATTTACTTGCTCAGCTTCATTCTTCTTAATATTAGCTTCCGCTTCTTTGATTTTTTTCTTATACATCTCAATATCTTGATGTAATTTCGTATTGACTTTTTCTAATTTAGTGAGTTCTTTACCCAATTTTTTCAAATTCTTTTTCTCACTTTTTAGCTCGTCGCCTGTTGCTTTTTTAGAAACCTCCAAAGCATACTGTAAGATTAATATTTGAGCTGCGCTTACTTTGTCTGGGTGTGTTTCAGAAGATAAAAAACCACCTCCTAAGTCAAACCAAACAGATAATAAAACCTCTCCGTTGACTTCATTCATCTTAGCATATACATCAACAGAATTGCTACTCAACTCTGGAATCGTTGCATTGTCGGTAAAGAATTCGTTCGTTTTACGACTTTTCTTTGTCTTACCTTTATATGGTTTCATGTAAGATTTCCAGATTTTTCCCATGTCTTTTTCACTAGCATCAGGAATAACAATACTAAAAGCCGTTTCTACGCCTGTACTCATTGCTTTTTGGGCTTCTTCTATTTGACCAAAGGAAATGACAAAACAAGCTAAAGTAAGAAATGTAATAAAGAATAATTTTTTCATGGTGAAAGGTTTTTTATTATGAATGTTAAGTTTCCTACTCCCTAAGTAGTTAATAATTTTGAAACAAAAAAAAATTGGGTTTTATATGATTTTATGTGGTTATTCAAAATATGACTTACTTAATCTGATTGTTTCTGGCTTCTAGATTCTAGAAATCATTTGAAAAAAGTGAAATTTTAGACAAACCACATAAAATCATAAAGAATCAAAAATTGGGTGTATAAAAAATTGTCGGAATAGAGACGAAGAATATTTGCGAAATCTAGGAGATTTGGCAAATGGGTTGCGTGAAAAAGATTTGCCAAATCTTTAAGATTTCGCCAATCTAATATGCGACAACTTGTTATGAACCCCAAAAATTGTTCAAAGCCGTTTTTTATTAAGTATCTTTTAATGTTTAGTGAAAAGATAATTTATTGCTGTCAAAGTAATTATTAACTTCTTGCTTAGCTATTTCATAGCTAAAATGTTTTAGACTAATCATTAGACGGTTTTTTATTCAAATCGTAACATTTTAAAAGTAAAAATATTACTTTGTTAAACACAGTTGATGGTTTTATGTTGTTGATAATTAGTTGGTTATGTGTGTTTTGTTTTTTATAAAAAAGCTTTTACACTCTTACCAAAAAAACCTTTATCTTTTTTCTGTGTTTATCTTTCAATAATTATTGAAAGATAATTTTAGGCTAAGATTTTGAAGAAAGCGTAAAAGGATTTATTGTATTTTTTTTAAAAGAATAAAAACAATCGCATTTTAACTTATTTTTACGCTCAAATTGAAACAAGTCAAATAATCAGCCTCTTGCTTAAAGTTGAACTACGACAAAAGAATTGAACGTTATGAGTAAAACGTTAGCAAATATTAAAAAGCCGATACAAAAAGAACTCAAAATTTTTGAACAAAAATTTAGGGATGCAATGAAAAGCGATGTCGCATTGCTAGATAGAATAACTTACTATCTGGTGCAGCGCAAAGGGAAGCAAATGCGTCCAATGTTCGTTTTTTTGAGTGCAAAACTGTTTGGTGAAATCAATGGTTCGACTTACAATGCAGCATCATTAGTCGAATTATTACATACAGGAACGCTTGTTCATGATGATGTAGTGGACGAATCGGACGAGCGAAGGGGTTTTTTTTCTATTAATGCGCTTTGGAAAAATAAAGCGGCAGTATTGGTAGGAGATTATTTGTTGTCTAGTGCTTTGATGCTCGCTTTGGATAATGATGAATTTAAATTGTTGAAAATTCTGAATGTTGCTATTAAAGAAATGAGCGAAGGCGAATTGCTTCAAATGGAAAAAGCAAGGCGTTTGGATATTGACGAATCAATTTATTATGATATAATTCGTAGAAAAACGGCTTCCTTATTCGCTTCTTCTTGTGCCGCAGGTACGGCATCAATTACCCAAAATCAGGAACAAATTGATTTGATGTATCAATTTGGTGAAAAAGTTGGGATTGCTTTTCAAATCAAAGATGACTTATTTGATTTTGGTACAAATGATGTCGGAAAACCTTTAGGAATTGATATTAAAGAAAAGAAAATGACGCTTCCGCTCATTTATGCACTTAATAATACCGACCGTTCCACTCGTCGTCGTATTATTAATATTATAAAAAAACACAACGAAGACAAGCAAAAAGTAGCAGAGGTTATTGATTTTGTCCGAAAAAGTGGTGGCGTAGAATATGCCGAAAAAGCGATGTATGAATATAGACAGGACGCTTTTGATTTGATTAATCAGCTAGAAGAAAGTGACGCTAAAAACTCGTTAATTGCGATGATTAATTACGTAACAGAGCGTAAGAAATAGGTTTGTTAATTAATAATTAGTAATTAATAATTAATAATTGCCTTTATAGCGTGTACGTTTTTTTTATTAAAAATAAACGGCAATCTATCCAAAAAGGGACGAAATTTCCGAGAATAGAATGTGAATTCTATTAACCATCAACAATACAATAACAATCGAAAAGAAATAATAAATTGGATAATCAAGATAAAAATAGAAATAAAGAAAATCGTTTGAATAACGAACGAAAGGGGAGAAGCGAAAGCTGGAATCGAGATAAAAAGACTGAAGGTCGTCCAGAAAAATCAGCTAAACGTAGGTTCAAAAAACCAAAACTAGAACCAATTGAAGTCAATCCTAATCCGAGATTAAACAAGTACATTGCAAATGCAGGAATTGCATCTCGACGAAAAGCCGACGAACTTATAAGAGATGGTTTTGTGATGGTGAATGACGAAGTGGTTGTGGCAATGGGGTATCGAGTACAGCCTGACGATGTGATAAAATATCGAGGTGAAATTGTTACGCCCGAAACCAGAAAAGTCTATATTCTTATTAATAAACCCAAAAATACAATCACAACTGCAATCGATCCACAAGGACGTAGGACGGTATTGGATTTGGTTAAAGATGCTTGTGAAGAACGTGTTTATCCTGTTGGGCGTTTGGATAGATATACGACTGGTTTACTGTTGATTACAAATGATGGAGATATAGCTAAAAAGCTTTCACATCCAAGTTATAATGTTAAAAAGATTTACCATGTAACGCTAGATAAAGACGTATCACCAGCGCATTTGGAAGAAATTTCGAGTGGTTTGGAGCTAGAAGACGGCTTTGCAGAAGTAGATTCGGTATCTTATGCGAACAATAAAAAGAATGAAATTGGTGTAGAAATACACATTGGGAAAAATAGAATTGTTCGACGTATTTTTGCACATTTGGGATATGAAGTATTACGACTAGATAGAGTTTACTATGCAGGATTGACCAAAAAAGATATTCCACGCGGAATGTATCGTTTTTTGACTGAACAAGAAGTTTTGTTATTGAAACATTTTACTTAGAACCTCTTGTTAAAAAGACCTTATAGGTTTTCAAAACCTATAAGGTCTGATTTTGAATGATTTTCATAATTACTTTTTCACTACCAATCTTTAGAAGAATTGCGTTTACTCCCTTTCGTACGACGAATTTTTTCTTGAACTTTCTTCTCTTCATCATTCATAATTTGAAGCAGTTTTTTTGCTTCTTCTCGATTCAATTGCTTGCCTTTTTGCTGCTGCTCTTGCTTCTTTTTTTCCTCTTCCTTTTGTTGTTTATCTTTTTGCTGCTGGTTTTGTTGTTGCTTATTTTGCTTTTTGTTGTCTTGTTTATCTTGATTCTTATCTTGCTTTTTATTACTATCTCCGTTTTTATTTTGCTTTTGTTCTTTTTGTTGCATTTTACGAAGTTGCTGGATAGCCATCGAAAGATTATGTTTCGTATCTAAATCTTTAGGATTATTACGAAGTGCTTCCTTATAGGAATTGACCGCTTTATTGAGATATTCACTAGGTTTTACATCTTTTTCGCCCTGCTGTGCTTGATTAATATAAGCATTTCCAAGGTTGTGATATGCCTTAGCTTTTAGTTGCTTATCTGCTGTACTTGATGCAATTTCTTCATAATGTTTAATCGCTTCTTTGTATTTTTCTTGTTGATAAACAGCATTTCCAAGATTGTATTTACTCTTCTTAGAAGCATCTTTTTCCAATGATTTTCGATATTGCTCTTCGGCTTTTGTATATTTTTGTTTGTCGTAATCTTTATTTCCTTTACGCAATAATTGATGAGCGGATTGAGCAAAAATGGTACTTGAAAAACACAAAAGGGCTAAGATGAATATAGGTTGTTTCATGATTTTTTCTTTTTTTAGAAAGTTTTAAAAGATGGTCTCACCTCTTGTTTCTAAAAATTAAAAGTTCTTTTTCCAAAAATAATAACATTTCCTACATAAAACGGGTAAGTTCATCAAAACGTTTTTTGTTTTCTAATGAAAATGTAGATTTTTACACCAAATTTCAATAATTCATGGGAAAAATATATTTTGCTTCTGATTTTCATTTAGGCGCGCCAGACCAAAAGAGTAGTCGCGTTCGCGAAGAACGTATTTTGAGATGGCTCGATTTTATACAAAAAGATGCGGAAGCACTGTATTTGGTTGGAGATATTTTTGATTTTTGGTTTGAGTACAAATATGTTGTTCCCAAAGGTTACGTTCGCTTTTTGGGCAAACTCGGAGCGATGAAAGCGGCTGGAATCAAAATCTATATTTTTACAGGAAACCATGATATGTGGATGTTTTCTTATCTTCAAGATGAATTAGATATTCCTGTTTTTAAATCACCAATCTCAATAGAACTCAAAGGAAAAAGCTTTTTTATTGGTCACGGAGATGGACTTGGACCAGGAGATAGAGGTTTCAAACGATTGAGAAAAGTATTTCATAATTCATTTTTTCAATGGTTTTTTGCGCGTTTTCATCCAAATTTTAGTTTTATGATAGCTAACTTTTGGTCGAATGCTAGTCGAAACGGCAAACCTGCGCCCTTCTTTCGAGGCATTGAAGAAGAATATTTGATTATTTATTGTGAAAAAAAGGTAAAAGAAGCGCCACATGATTTTTTTGTGTTCGGTCACAGACATTTACCCATCGACCATACGTTAAATAATAAAGTCTCTCGTTATATCAATCTGGGAGAATGGATAACTAAAAATTCTTATGGAGTATTTGACGGTGAAACAATGGAAATTCAGTTTTTTGAAAATGATGCTGGTCAGTTGGCTAATCGTTAGTGTTTTTTGTTCGAGTCTTTCGGCGCAAGATACCAGTTATCAGATAATTACAACCATCAAATCTGACATTCAATATTTTACCACAGATGCACTTAAAAACGTTTATATACTTGATTCGGATAATATTTTAAAAAAATACAATGCGAAAGGCGAGTTGCTTTTTGATTATGATCAACAGAATTACGGCATTCCTTCTTATATAGACGCATCAAATCCGTTGCGTATTTTGGTTTATTATGAAGAATATTTGACCGTTGCGGTACTCGACAGAACGTTGACGGAATTGTATATTTTTAATTTAAAAGATTACGATATTTTTCAGGCGCAAGCCATTGCTGCTGCTAATGATAATGGAATTTGGCTCTATGATGAATGGTCTTTTCAACTCAAAAAAATAAACGAACAAGGCACAATTGAACGCACATCAGACGATTTTAGCCAAATTTTTTCTGAAGAAATTTTACCAAAGCAACTCATCATTTCAGGCAATCGCATTTATATTAATTCGCCCGAAGTAGGCATTTTGGTATTTAATTTTTTTGGAAAATATATCCAAACAATACCGCTTTTGATTACCAGCCGTTTTCAAATTCAAAACAATCAAATCATTTATTTTCAAAAAGAAAAGCTGTATGCTTACTCTTTGCAATCTTTTCAAAAGAAAACTATTCCGATTCAAAAAGGAGTAAAAAGTGTCGAAGTAGAGCAACAATATTTGTTTTTGGAAATGGAAGGAAAGGTGGTGGTTTATGGAAAGAAAGGATAATTTGTTCTTTTTAAGAACTTAAAATACTATTAATAAGTTATTATTTGTAAATTTATTGCAAATATTAAGATATGATTGTAGAGTTTAGTCTTGGGAATTATCGCTCTTTTAATGAAGTTCAAACGCTACATTTACAAGCAGCTAAGATAAAGTCAAAATACAAATCCACAGATATTAATAATGTTTTTGAGGCTGGTGATAAATACAGCTTACTCAAAAGCAAAATAATCTATGGAGCAAATGCAAGTGGTAAAAGTAATTTGATTAGAGGAATGGCAGCGATGCTTAATATTATAAGAGATTCTTTTAAGGATGATTCCATTATTCAAAAAACAGTTGAGCCATTTCGATTATCTAAATCAACTTTACAAGAACCTACTTTTTTTCAAATCTCTTTTATTTTAGAAAACGTTCCTTATCGCTACGGAATGCAATTAAAAGATGGAAAAATTTGTGATGAATGGCTTTTTGGAACACCAGGAAAGAAGGAAGTTTACTTTTTTATAAGAGAAGGTTTGTCCGTAAAAGTGAATGAAAATCAATTTAAAGAAGCCTTGAAAATTCTTCCCGATAACGAAGATGAAACGCCTATCTATGGTGAAAGCGCTTTGTTTTTGACGGTGGCAGCAGCAAGTAAAAGACCTTTAGCAGAGAAAATTGTCAGAAAATTGACTAAACAGACCAGTATTCTCTTCAATATAACTCAAAGTTATGTAACACAAGATTTACTTAAATCGCTTAAAAACGACCAATTTAAAATACTATTAATTAAGTTTTTGAGAAGTATAGGAATTGAAATCAATAATATTGAGCGTAAAGAAATTGATTTAAAACAACTTCCAAAAGAAGTTCAAGAGTTATTAAATTTCACAAAAGAAGAACCCGCTACTATTGAAATTACGCGAAAAATGACTTCTGTTGATGGAGAGGAGGATAGTTTTGCTACATTTGACTTAGGAGTAGATGAAGCAGAAGGAACAAAAAAAATGATTGCTTTATCTCCGTATATTTTTTCATCACTATTGCTCGGACAAACAATTATTATTGATGAATTTGATGCCAGATTACATCCTAGATTAAGTCGTAAAATTATTGAATTATTTAATTCTAATAAGAATAATAAAAAAAAATCCCAACTGATAGTTATTTCGCACGATACCAATTTAATGGATGCTCAACTTTTCCGTAGAGACCAAATTGGATTTGTAGAACAAGACGAATTTGGTGCATCGCAATTATATTCTTTAGTAGAATATAAAGGTATTCGGAACAATGCTTCTTTTGAAAAAGACTATTTAAAAGGCAAATATGGGGCAGTTCCTTTTTTGAATGCGGTTGATAATTTATTTGTATCAGATAAAGCCCTAGAAGATGCCTAGAAAAACCAAACACATTAAGGTAACTGACCAGAAGAAACCTTGGAATAAGAAAAAAGCATCAAAACGCCCTTACAAAGTAGAAAGTGAAGAAAAGAAAAAGGCTTTCTTGATTATTTGCGAAGGTCAAAATACAGAACCTGAATACTTTAAATCATTTCCTGTCAAAACCGCAGAGGTCA
Organism: uncultured Saprospiraceae bacterium; assembly: GCA_937127195.1. Classification (GTDB taxonomy): domain Bacteria; phylum Bacteroidota; class Bacteroidia; order Chitinophagales; family Saprospiraceae; genus CAKZLL01. Next base: position 6,522 of record CAKZLT010000431.1, on the reverse strand, counting down.
AGTCTTATGGTTTAGGAAGTACGAAAGTGGCTTTGGTTGAAGCTGTTATTGAGACAATTAAAGACGATAAAGACAAGGATACAGAATATTGGGTGGTGTTTGACATGGATATTAATCCAAATATTACCACTCAAAAAGAAGATTATGAAAACGCAATTCGATTAGCTGAAAGTAAAGGAATTGAGGTGGCTTATTCTAATGATGCCTTTGAATTGTGGTTTTTACTGCATTACCAGTATTTTGATAATCAATGGGATAGAAAGCAATATTATAGTAAATTGAGTGAACTTTGGGACTGTAATTATGAAAAAGAAGGAAAGAAACATTCGTTTTGTAGTCAGATTTATAAAAGGCTAAAAAATGACAATCAAGCGAGTCAAACAGAAGCTATCGAACGCGCCAGAAAGTTATTAGAAATACAAAAAGGAACTCTTTTGGCAGCACAAAACCCAGTTACTCGTATTCATGTTTTAGTAAAAGAATTGAATAAGTATATTTAAAAACTACAACCTATGCTAACCAATTTTTCAGAACAAACGTCAATCATCAATCAATACATATCCGAATTACGCGACGTGAAAATTCAAAAAGATAGAATGCGTTTTCGTAAAAATATGGAAAGAATAGGTCAATTCATAGCTTACGAAATCAGCAAAGAACTAACCTATGAAAATAAAGCAATCGAAACGCCTTTGGGCGAAGCACCGACTAATGTATTAGCAAATCAACCCGTTGTAGCAACCATTCTAAGAGCAGGTTTGCCATTGCATGAAGGAATTTTAAATACTTTTGATGAAGCAGATAACGCTTTTATTTCTGCTTATCGCAAACATCACAAAGACGGCAGCTTTGAAATAAATCTACAATATATTTCTTGCCCCAAACTCGAAAATCGACCTTTGATTATTTGTGACCCGATGCTAGCGACAGGCGCGTCGATGATAAAGGCAGTGCAAGAATTGGCAGATTACGGCAAGTCATCTCAAATTCATATCGTTACAGTGATTGCATCCACTTACGGGATTGAACAAGTTCGTCGATTTTTTCCGAAAGCACGGATTTGGGCAGGCGCGATTGACGAAGAGTTAACTGCCAAATCTTATATCGTACCAGGTCTGGGCGATGCAGGAGATTTATCTTATGGTTCTAAATTACAGGAATAAAATAATAAAAGAGACCATTTTGTAATTTTACAAAATGGTCTCTTTTTCTAATAGAAGTTTTTATTAAAACTTAATACTTCACTTTACCCAATTTAAAATCAACACCATTAGTGCATTTGACTAATAAGAACCCATCTCGCTGATAAATTTCATTTGGACAAAAAGCATAAGCATCCTCTACTCGACCAAATAAACGCTTTCTCTGATTGTATTTATCTCCATATTTACCCAAGTCTGCATTCAACAACGGAAATTTCTCCATTTGACCATCTTCTCCAATCACAACCTGAATAGGGATTAAATTTGGAGCATCTTTCATGAATTTATCAACTCTTCTGTCATATAGACGGTGCAAGTCATTATAAAAGACAACAACAGTACCATCAGCTATATTCCAGCCCCAATCTACCATTGAACCCTTACCACCAAATTGAGTAATGCCCGAACGCTCGATGGTGTTTTCCCAAGCAATTTTGCCATTACTTACTTTTATAATATGCAAATTTCCACCAGAATAAGCATAACTCGGCTGTTGCGGATTACTTCCAGATTGAACATTTCTACCATTCAAATCCGCAAAATAATACAAATCATCTCCAATCAGTTCTACTTTTTTGATAGAAAAACCTGTGATACCTAGTTTTGGTGTTTTTGCTAAATTTGCCGCCATTTGGTCAACAACTTTACCTGTTTTATCAAATCGAACAAAGAAAACACCTCTAGCAGCGCGCATATTTTTATCTTCTTTTTGTTCTCCAGCCCAAATCACATCACCATTATTAGCTTCTAGTACAGTATTGTAAATGGTTGCAGGTTTACTATTTTGAGGTAAATCAATTGCCGTTGCACTTAGTTTTTTAGAACCTTTATCTAGGTGATACATTTCAAAGACTTCGCCTATTTTTTTCACTTTGATACGCTTCGTCATATAAAATTCACCCGCATTTGTAATAAAAGGAGTATTACTAAGAATGCGTTTGCGCTTATGTTCTAATAGAATTGCATCACTGAAAACCTCATTAAAGTCAGCATCGTAAGTTTTAACTTGTACTGTTTCTTGCGTCTTCCTCTTATAAGGAGGCAAACCGATAGAAGCGAAATGTTGCCCATTTTTAGAACCCGCAACATAAAAATTACCTGGTCCCAAAATTTTTGAATTTTCAATGACATCCAGCACCTTATCTTCACCTATTTGTTCGCCATCGAAGCCAAATGTCAATAGTTTAAGCGTATTCGTTTTTGCTTTATAGTCAAAAAAGGTTGTAAAAACATGAAATTTATTATCCACAATAATAATATCCTCATACTGTCGAGGATCCATTCCGCCTTCAAAAACAACCTTCGTTTTTTTCAATTCGAGATTAATATCATAAACCTCAAGTGTAATGGTTGCATTGCCTATAATTTCACCTTTTTCGACACGTAGGCGTTTCATTCCAAACATCCCTTCTACTAACAAATATCTCTTTACTACTGAATTTTCAGAAAACTCCAGCTTTTCATGCTTGACAGGTGTTCCCCATTTAAAGGATTGAGCCGTCACCGAAATAGTCAAACTGACTAATAATAATAGAATAGAAATTCTCATATTTTTGTTTTTATAAAAAGTTAACCATTATTTTAATTACTTACTGATATTACGCAAAACATCAATATTGTTTTAGAATTGGTATTAGCATCTCATTTTTAGATGGTGAATGTTGCGCATTTTTTCTTTTGCCTTGCTGCAAAAGAAACAAAAAAGCAAGTCGAAACCGCCTTCACTCACTATTTTATGCTATTCGCTGTCGCGCCGAGGCGGCACGAAGGCGATTTTCAGCGAGCTGAAAAACAGCATAAAATAGTGGCTACGGCTATATTCGACGATTCTAAAAACTCAAAACGGTGAAAAGAATAACCTTTTAAATTCTGATTATAAACTGAACTTTGCGTAACATGAGTAACTAACTCTATTCTAAGTAACAGAGAAAAAATAACTTCGTCATTTGTCGAGTTATTTTTTGGACGTTACTAAGTTGGTATTCCTTTGCTTTTATCAAAGTTCTTATTCTTAATCACCACCATAATATCATGCGCGCCCCAATCTTCTGAGTTTGGATTTTTACGCTTTTCTAGTGGTCTATCTTTGTCTGCATCTCCTAAAGCTGGATAAATCGGCTCATCAAGCGGGTCTTGTTCTAAGTTATGCAAATCAACTTGTGACGTACTGTAAACGCATTTTAAAACAAAGAAACTTCGTTCAAAGTTGAATTCTTCTATGTAATCTTCATATTCGAATTCAATAGATTCTCGCTCCTGTACCCAATAGTTACGGTCTGGATTTAGGTAATCACCTTTATTGGAAATAGACATAATTCCAAAAAGCTGATCCATATAAAACAGCGTATAATACAGCTTTTTACGTCGATTATTGTTCACCACTTCGATACGAATACTGTCTCCATTTTCGATAAATACTTCACCATTGACAGGTGTTAATAATTCATCAAACTTAGGATTATCTTCATTGACAGCTTTATAGACTTTGATTTCTACCGCTGGTTTTGGTCTAAGGCGAGATTTGCTATTATGTAAACTTCTCAAAAACTCCCACTTTGGAATATTTATCAAATATTTACCATCCAGACCACTAAACGTATTTTTACCCGTATAAAACAATTGACGCACCAAAGGACGTTCATCAAAAGGCATTGTAACTAAGAATTGACCTGATTTTGCACGAATGACATATTGTGCATCAATTTCATTCTCAACGATTTTGATATTTCTGCGGTCAAGACTTTCTACTTTTGCTTCGTCTTTTACAAAGTAATTTTCTAATAGTTCAACGCCGTCAGCATCTCCTGTCAAGTGAATACTGATATACGGTTGAAATAAATTCTCAACTACACCAATGTAAGTTTCTTGTTTAGAAACTTTCCTAGCATTCAGTATTTCTGCATCAATTTCAAGAGAACTCTTGCTCGGATCGCTATTCTCTACAGTAGCTACGGTGATTTCATTTCCATCATAATCCATAATTCTAACTGTAGAAGGATTATCAGTATCATCGCTGACACCATGAACCGCTCCCATATCCATTACCCACTTATTATCTTTTAGATTATAGGCAATATTACAAGAAACACCTTTGTTTTCGGATGCACCTCCTAAGAAAAATGCCTCGCGTGTTTCTTTATCCGTAGCGTAAATTGTTGGTTTTTGAGGATAACGACCACCTAATAATAATCGAATACGGCTATTGATGTCACTATAACTCACTTTACCCGACGAACGACGCAAAATATCCAATAATGCCGATGTAAATACACCAGAACCTTGTATTTCATACGCCAATTCTGTGTCTTCGCAACTTGACAAATGAACGTGCGTTCCTTCTGGCATCACATCACGCAATGAAGCTGCTCCACCAATCATATCTCTAGTAATGGTATCACTAAAAATAAAATCAGACCATTCTCTTTGTTCGCCTTCTCCTGTTAATCTAGGCATCAAATCGTCCATAGAACGCGTAGAACCGCCCGAATGACAAGAATCTGTAATCAATACAAAGTGTGGTGCGGTGTCTGGATTACCTGATATTTTATGAATGAGATAACGCAATTCTTTATCTGCAAAGTCAGATACGCCGTTGGTTCTACTATCATGGCAAACCATTGTCGTGAACGTTTCAGCATGAGAAAAGGTCTGAAAAACTTCATCTGCTTTCTCTTCTGCACCGTGTCCTGAGAAGTAAAAAACAGCCACATCACCTGCTTTTGCTTGCCCCAAATGACTTGTGAATGTATTCACTACATTCTCCTTAGTTGCTTCTTCACTCAAAAGCAATTTACCATCCATTTCGAAATCTGTGCCTTCCGAAGATTCTTCTAAGTATTTGTAAATGTTCGTTGCATCGTTTTCGCAGCCTAATAAATTACTTACATCTGGCGCAGCAAATTTATTGACTCCAATGCTTAAAACGTATAATTTCTTACTCATTGATTTTTTGATTGGTTCTTTTTTTTTAGAAAAGAGAGTAAAAGACCGCGCTGTGCGCTAAGAGAAAAGAGACTCTTTTACTACTAGCCTTTTCTTTTTTATAAAAAGAACGTTTATATTAAAATTTTGAAATTTAAAACCATACAGAAATAAAAATGATGGTAATTATAACTACTTCGCAGTTAAAAAAGATTAAATCACAAGCTAATTTTTTTGTATGGTTTTAAAATAAAAAAAGGCATCAGAAATTACTCCGATGCCTTCTATATTTTTTAAAAAAAATATCTTAATAGCACTAAGTACTATCCCAAACAGTTTGATTTATTCAATCATTCTGTTTATTTACCATCAGCATTTTTGATTACGATATGAACAGTAGTTGTACACCAATCAGCCGAATCAGGCTTAGAACGGCGTTTTAAACCACGAGTTCCTTCTTCATCACTATCAAAGTCTAATACTGGAGGTGGCAAAGATTCTTGACTTAATGTTCTAGGACTGAAAGTCTCTGTACTTGCAATTAACTTGAAAGTCATTACTGACTCTGGATAATTGAAGTCCAAAACGAAGTCTTCATGCAATGCATCAAAAACAGCCATTTCATCATACCAAAGTTCTTCTCCTGATAGCATTTCTTGCGCACTATCTCCTAGAGCAGTTGCATCAATACCAAAAGTTTGATCCATGTATAATAAGGCAAAGAATAACTTATTACGACGTGTATTATTTACTGTTTTCACAGAAATCAAATCACCGTCATTCACTTCTGCTCTACCATTTTCATCAATAGGAATCAATTCATCTTGACTTCTATCATCTTCATCATGTACTCGATAAACCTCAACGGCTGCTGCTGATTTGCTAGGGTCACCAGCTCTTAGCTTAGTTTTTGGATTATCCAAAGCCAATGTAAAGTCATATCTAGCGATGAACTTAATATGCCCAGTAATGTTAGTCAACGAATTAGGTCCACCAACAGGCTGTTGCTCTACAATTGGTCTTCCTTCTGTATCTGAAGCACGACTAATTTGGTAATAACCGTCTTTGACACTCATTACATAATCTGCTGCCGCAAAAGTATCTACTAGTTTGATATTATGTCCATCTGTCAATTCCTCTTCTTCTTCTTTCAATGATGCAGACAATTTTGCCATAGCATCAGCATCTCCAGAAGCATCTAAGAAAAGACCAACAGGTTCACGAAAAATACCTTTGATTTCGGCAGAGTAAGACTCACGAATATCAACTTTATCTTCATCAACGTCAATATAACAGTTATCAGGCGTAACAGTATTAATGATAGCTTTCGTTAAAAAGGCATCATCATTGTCCATTACACTCACTTCAACACTAGCAAAGTCTGTCGAAGGAATACCTT
>CAKZLT010000430.1 GCA_937127195.1 uncultured Saprospiraceae bacterium | reverse complement strand
AGGTTTTGTCCTTGCCTATGATCGTCGTTGGCGGCGCTCTATTAGTGTGGGCTTTTTGGTCCAAGAGCAAAATAGAAAAAGCAAAAACGTAGTGGATTCTAGTTTTGATTATCCAAACATATATTATTCAACTTAATTACCTGATAGAAAATCATGAAACAATATTTAGATTTGATGCGCCATGTGCGAGATAACGGAGTCGTTAAAACGGATCGTACCGGAACGGGCACGAAAAGTGTTTTTGGCTACCAAATGCGTTTTGATTTAGCTGAGGGTTTCCCCTTAATAACGACAAAAAAATGCCACTTGAAATCAATTGTGCATGAGTTACTTTGGTTTTTGAAAGGTGAGACAAATACAGAATATTTAACGGCCAATAAGGTGAGTATTTGGGATGAGTGGGCAACGGCCGAAGGCAACTTGGGGCCTGTATATGGCTATCAATGGCGAAGTTGGGCGACACCGAGCGGCGAATCAATTGATCAAGTTTCCCAGTTGATTGAGATGATAAAGACTAAGCCAGATTCACGCCGTTTGATTATTTCTGCGTGGAATCCTACAGAACTGCCAGACGAAACTATCTCACCTCAAGAAAATGTTGAGCAAGGGAAAATGGCTTTAGCGCCATGTCACTGTTTGTTTCAGTTTTATGTAGCGAATGGTAAATTGTCTTGTCAATTGTATCAACGAAGCGCAGATGTATTCTTGGGTGTTCCGTTTAATATTGCTTCTTACGCACTTTTGACAATGATGATGGCGCAAGTTTGTGGCTTAGAAGCAGGCAAATTTGTTCATACTTTTGGGGATGTTCATTTGTATAATAATCATATTGAACAAGCAAAACTACAAATTACACGCGAACCACGACCATTACCAAAAATGGAAATCAATCCTGATATTATGGATATTTTTGGGTTTACTTATGATGATTTTAAGTTGGTTGGTTATGATCCGCATCCGCACATTAAGGCTGCTGTTTCGGTTTAGGGAGTAGGCAATAAATAACCTACCACAAAGAACGTCATTGTTTTTTTATTTAGACAAGGTAAAAAGCGGAGTCCTAGCATCGCTAAGGCGAGTATTTTTAACGCAGTATAAATGAAAAACAATAAGTTCGACTGGTAGGTTATTTTTTGCCTATTCCCTTACAATAAGAAATAACTATTTTTCAATTGAATACGACTCATATTTTATCATAAAAAAAATGCATATTGAAGCTATCTTATTTGTTTTTCATCACTTATGTAACATTTTTGTAAAAAAAATGTATAATGAAACACATTATATAAACGCCAACTCTCTCTTTCATTAGCAATGTTCTACTAACGCAAAATGTCTTTGTTAAAAAAAAAGAATAATGAAAGATTTTTACAAAATTTACACGGTGACTATTATTAGTCTCGCCTTATTGCTATACAATTTTGATAACAGCAACCATTTAATCGAACAAGAAAAAACTTATACTTTTGCTGTGTATCCTCAGTATCGTAGCCAACAACTTTTTCAAGTCTGGCAACCAATTCTTAAAAGATTAAAAGAAGAAACGGGTTTAAAATTCAAATTAACGGGTAATTCTGAGCCTGCCATTTTTGAAAAAACGCTTGCTAATGGAAATTATGATTTGGCTTATGTCAATCCTTATCATGCTGCAAAAGCAGGAAAAAACGGGAATTATAAAGCTATTTTGAATGATAAAGAAGAAAAAACGGAAGGTATTTTGGTGGTGAAAAGAGGAAAAATAAAATCACTCAGCCAACTAAAAAACCAAACTATTGGCTTTCCATCTCCTAACACATTAGCTTCTTCTATCATTTTAAAACAAGAATTGCAAAGTAAATTAGGCAAAAGCACCAAAGCTATTTATCTCAAAAATCCTTTGGATGTATATATGAAAATACACAATGATAAAATATCTGGAGGCGGTGGAACTAAGAAAACTTTTGACAAATTAATGCCTTCAATTAAAAAACAACTGACCATTTTATACACCACTCAGCCCGTGCCTGCTCATCCGATTATTGCCAACTCGAAACTTCCAAAGACGATTAGGGGCAAGGTAATTAGTGCTTTTTTAAAAATGAGTAAAAATCCCAAAGATAAAATTCTACTCAAAAGAGCTGAATTGAAAAACATTAATACAGTCAATCAAAATGTTTATGATAAGCTAGATATTAAAAATGGTTATTAAGAACCATAAGAGAATGAGAGAAAACAAAAATATTCTCTCATTCTCTTATTTTTTATTATTCCATAACATTCATCGTCCCAATATAAAAATTTGGATGAACAGAAACCTTAGCCTCATTTTCAATTTCTCTCAAAACAGACCAATTATTTTTCACTTCCACCCATTTCTCTTCTCCATTAATCATTAACTTCACAGGAATATTTAAACCCTTCACACCATTAGTCCAACGATACATCAAGGTATTATTTATTTGACGGTATTCAAAAATAGGAATACGAGTATCTCTTAGATATTGGTCAAAAAATGCTGATAAATTCAATTCCAATGCAGTACTAATATAATCTTCTATTTGTTTTGAAGTAGCCGTTTTATGGTAAAATTCCTCATTCAAACCACGTAAAATAGACCGCCATTTTTCATCATCATTAGTTATTTCTCGAAGCATCAAAAGCATATTTGCACCTTTATAATACATATCGCCCGAGCCTTCTTTATTAACATTATACGTTCCAATAATTGGTGTTTTGTTCTGAATAGCAGAGCGTGTTCCGCGCGTATATTTAGACGCCGTTTCTTTTCCATAATGGTAATCCAAATACAAACCTTCCGAATACGCTGTGAATCCTTCATGAATCCACATATCCGCCACATCGTAATTGGTAATATTATTCGCAAACCATTCATGTCCTGATTCATGAATGATAATAAAATCAAATTTTAAACCTTCTCCTGTCTGACTTAAATCTCTTCCACGATAACCATTCTGAAACCCATTTCCATAAGTCACTGAACTTTGATGCTCCATTCCAAGATAAGGAGCTTCTACCAATTTGAATCCATCTTCATAGAAAGGGTACGCACCAAACCAATGTTCAAACGCCTTTAACATCATTGGTACTTGCTTAAATTGTCTCTTTGCTGCCTCCAAGTTATCACGTAAAACGTAGTAATCACAGTCCAAAATGCCTTTTTCTCCTTCAAATTTTTCATCAAAATGAACGTAATCACCAATATTAATATTTACTCCGTAATTATTGATTGGGTTATTTACGAACCAATGAAAAGTCTTTTTATCTTTTTTGTTTTCAACCTTTCTCAATCGCCCATTCGAAACATTCATCAAATGATGCGGCACAGTCACACTAATCAGCATACTATCCACCTCATCATAACTATGGTCTTTGCATGGCCACCAAAGGCTCGCGCCATCACCTTGACAAGAAGACGCAATAAAGTCTAAGTCGTTCTTATCTTTTTTCCAAGTAATACCGCCACTCCAAGGAGGATTTACACTGATTTGAGGCTTACCTTCATAGTGCACAACTATTTCAACGAGCTTATCTTTTTTTATCTTTTTTTTAAAAAAAACGAAATACGCATTCCCGTCTTGCTCAAACTTGAGTGCCTTTTTTTTATAAATGATTTTGGTAATTTTCATTGGACTTTGCAAATCTACTTGCAATTTTTTTCCTTTTTCCAATGCCCTAAACTGAATGGTATTTGTTCCTCGAATGGTTTTAGTAGTAATATCGACATCAATATCTAAGTGATAATAAGTCAAATCCCACCAAGCACGCTCTGGCGTCACACTACCTCGAAGGGTATCTTGATGTGTAAAATGTTGTGCAAAAGCACTAATAGATAAACTTGTTAATAGTAGTAGTAATATTTTTTTTTTCATAGCTTTATTTTTTAATGATAGAATGAGTGAATGATAGAATAAGCTACCGCTGATTTACGCTTTTAGGGCAACTAACAGCGGTAGCTTATTCTATCATTCACTCATTTTATCATTCACTCATTGTTATTCGACAATACCCAACTTCGCATATTTCAACATAATACGCTTTTCACCTACCGCGTCAAACTGAATAATTGCAATTCGATTACTCGCAGCACCACTCAATTTATCCACTTTTCCTTGTCCAAATCGTTGATGTAAAACAGTCAAACCTTCTCGAATCAAGCTTGGCGCAACAGGTGTAAACGCTGGTACATCTATCGAAACCGCTTTTTTGACAGGCGCGTATCTTGGTGTGCGACGCTCAGAAACGGAATTTCCTGACGAATCATAAGAACGCCCCAACATAGAACCAACATAATCAATATGCTGGTCACCAACTTCTGTCAAAAATCGACTCGGCTCAATATTATTATCTAGCTTTCCGAATTTATAACGACTTCCTGTATAAGATAGTGTCAAAAATCGCTCTGCTCTTGTTACTGCCACATAGAACAATCGACGTTCTTCGTCCATTCCTTCTGGACCTTCCTTCGTTGCCATGAATGACGGAAAGAGGTTTTCTTCCAACCCAACCACGAATACCGACTTAAATTCTAAGCCTTTTGCCGAGTGAACAGACATCAAAGTTACCTTATCTGTATCATCTTTATCATCGTCAGCACTTGTGTGTAACGCAATCGTTTGAAGGTAAGTTGATAGATTTTTATCTGGAATGGTCGCGTCATCAATCAACTCATCATTCTCCACAAAATCCTTAATGCCATCCAATAAGTTCGTTACATTTTCCATTCGACTAATGCCCTGAACGGTTGTATCTTTCTTTAAAGAATTTTCCATATTCGATTTCTCGAAAATGTGAGCTGCCAACCAATAAGCATCCTTTGCTTCCAGTTTTTTACGGAAGTTTTCAATCATAAAAACAAACGCTCGAATGGCATTCGTTGTGCGTGAAGTACCTTGATAAGTTTTCAATATTTCCCAAAAAGTCTTATCATTTTCAGCCGCAGCCTTTCCAATTTTTTCGATAGTTGATTTACCAATTCCTCGAACAGGATAATTAATCACGCGACGCATTGCCTCTTCATCATTCACATTCACGACCGCGCGAAGGTAGGCAATGAGGTCTTTTACTTCTTTTCTTTGATAAAAAGACAAACCACCAAATACCTTATATTTTACGTTTTGACGACGCAATGCTTCCTCAAAAATCCTTGATTGTGCATTCGTTCGATACAAAATAGCAATCGCATTATTACTCAAATGGTCACGCATTTTTTGCTCCATAATCGTACCGACTACCTTTTTACCTTCCTCTTTATCGGTTACCGTTCGGAGTACTTTTATCTTTTCGCCTTCACCTTTATCAGACCAAATTTTCTTTTGAATCTGTTTTCTATTATTTAAAATAATGTTATTTGCCGCTTGTACGATGTGTTCCGTTGAGCGATAATTTTGCTCTAATTTGAATACTTGAAGTGCTTTGTAGTCCTTTTCAAAATCCAAAATATTCTGAATCGTCGCACCACGAAAGGCATAAATACTTTGAGCATCATCACCTACAACGCACAAGTTTTGCTCACTTTTTGGATAATTGACCAGTTTGCGGATAATTCCATACTGTAATTGATTCGTATCCTGAAACTCATCGACTAAGATATATTTGAATTTCTGACGATACTTTTCAACAACATTATCAGGGTTAGAATGCAACAAATAAAACATTTGATACAATAAATCATCAAAATCCATTGCGCCCGCTTTTTTGCATCGAGCCATGTAAGTTGTATAAATCGCATGAATATGCGGTCGTTTTGCCATTCTGTCTTGGTCGCGCAACGTTTTGTGTGCTTCGTAAGCCTTTGGCGTAATCAAGTTTGACTTAGCTGACGATATTCTAGTATAGAGAACATTAGGAGGATATTGCTTCGAATCAAGATTCTTTTCACGAACGATATTTTTCAAAAGGCTTTTTGCATCATCCGTATCATAAATAGTAAAACTCGTCGGAAAACCAATTTTATCCGCTTCAACTCTCAAAATACGCGCAAAAACAGAGTGAAAAGTTCCTGCCCAAACGCGACCTCCTCGCTCTCCGACTACCTTCGAGATACGTTCTTTCATCTCTTTGGCTGCCTTATTCGTAAAGGTCAGCGTCAGAATTTCCCACGGGGCAACGCCCGAATTAATCAAATGTGCAATCCGATAGGTCAAAACTCTAGTTTTACCAGAACCTGGTCCCGCAATCACCATTACAGGCCCTTTTGTTGTCGTTACAGCTTGACGTTGTATATCGTTGAGTTCGTCTAAATACTTCATGGATTGTTGATTATTAGTCGTTTTGGATGGGGTAAAATACTTAAAAAATGGATTCAAGTATGGTCAAAAAAGCGTCGAACGCCTTTTACACAACTTTGAATTTTATCTGAATATCATCGGTTTTGACCAAAGGCGTCCGACGCTTCTAGTTACAAAAATACAATTTTGCGGAAGTTAGTGAAAAAGTCACTTTAATTAAAATAATTTGTGTTTTCTTAAAACAAATAGATTTTAAAGACCTATTTCTCAGGTATCCAATACAATCTCAAACCATCAAAAAAATACTTTCCATCAATGATTTCAAATACATCTACATTATAATTATCACCGACATAATACTTCCAAGATTTACCTTCATCGCGAGAAACCAACATATAACCTTGTGCAGAAATACACCAAATATCGCCCGAAACCGAAAACTGTGCATACCAAGAATCCGTTAAAGTCAATAAAATTTCTTCCCGTTTTTTGGATTTACTGACTTTATATAAAACCTTATTTCTATCCTTTTTTTTCAGTAATGGGTAGAATTTTTGAGTAGTTGAAAAGGCTGTTTCATCGTTCATATATCCTCTATCAATTATTCTATTTTGATATAACGAATCAATCATTTTTTCTGGTAAAGGAATCAATTCCCAATTTCGACCTCTATCCATTGAAACATAGCCATTGCCATCATTCCAAAGGTAAAATGTACCGCTAACTTTGTCTTCATAGAAGCCTTTGGCGTAATGTGGTAAGTTCTGTTCTTTTATTTTTACGAGTTTTCCCCAATAATCTTTTTGCCAAAAAATACAAGAAGTTGGCTCTAAAGTATCTGGAATATAAGTTTTATTTGGATGATAAATTTGACCTTTGGGAAGCGTTTCGACTTCAAAATTTTGGAGGTTTTGATTGATTATTTTTATGCCTTTTGCTGGTTGAATATTCATAAAAAGCATTCCATACTCTTTCGGAATAACATAATTTCCTTTTCTAAAAGGAAGGTCTAGCAACGAAAAATAAGCATGAATATTCATGACATTACGCCCTTTTCTGATTTGTAAACTCGTCAAATCTCCAATTTCGGCGTAACATTCGAAAGTTTCATTATCCGATTTTCTTAATGCCTCACTATATTCATTTTCCCCTTGTAAAGAGATGCGACTTTGCTTATATATTTTTTTGACAGGTTTATTTTTTTTCTTGTAAATACGAAATTTACGCAATTCTGCGGGAAGTACTTGAGCCGAACTTTTCAAGGCATTTAAAAAGAAAAAAACTAAAAGTAGAAATGGAAGGTACTTTTTCATTAGGTCTTATTGAAATTAAAAGGCGTCGGACACTTGCGAAGCGTCCGACGCCTAAAACGTCTTTAATATACAAAGTTTCTAAATTTCTTTTATCTTATTAATGTCCTTTTTAGCAATTTTTAAAATGAAATTTAAGCGTTAGAATCGCCTAATTCACTAATCACTAAACTATTAATGTCTAAAATGACGTGTTCCAGTCATTGCCATTGACAAATCATTATTATCACAATAATCAACACTTTCCTTATCGCGAATAGAGCCTCCAGGTTGAATAACTGCCGTTACACCTGCTTTGTGAGCAATCTCAACACAGTCAGGGAATGGGAAGAAAGCATCAGATGCCATCACAGAACCTGCTACATCAAAACCAAAAGCTTGTGCCTTCGCAATTGCTTGACGACAAGCATCTACGCGAGACGTTTGACCACAACCGCTTCCAATCAATTGACCGTTACGAGCCAAAGCAATTGTATTTGATTTTAGGTGTTTAGCACACTTCGCAGCAAACAACAAATCTTTAACTTCTGCTTCTGTTGGTGCTTTTTTTGTTGCTACATTAAGGTCAGTAGCTGTTTCCATTTTGGTATCCGTTGCGTGTTCTACTACACCGTTTAGGATAGATTTGAACGTTTTTTGCTGAACGTTGAAGTGTTTTATTTTTAATAAAATACGCTTCTTACGCTTGTTCGTCAAAATTGTAACCGCCTCTTCAGAGAAAGAAGGTGCAATCAAAACTTCAAAAAACAACTTATGAATTTCAGTCGCAGTTGTTGCATCTACTTCCGTGTTACAAATCAAAACGCCACCAAATGCCGAAACAGGATCACCTGCCAAAGCATCTTTCCACGCTTCCGCAATCGTTGGTCGAGTTGCAACACCACAAGGATTTGTGTGTTTCAATACCGCAAAAGTTGGTGCATCATCCTTGAACTCTGCCATCAAATTAACTGCCGCATCAATATCAACCAAGTTATTAAAAGAAACTTCTTTTCCGTTTAATTTTTCAAACAATTCATCCAAATCACCATAGTAAGTACCTGGCTGATGTGGATTTTCTCCATAACGTAAAGTCTTCGCTTGTGGAATACTTTTCTTGAAAGCAGGAATTTGAACATCTTTGTTAAAGTAGTTGTGAATCGCTGTGTCATAGTGCGAAGAAATCTGGAAAGCACGACGCGCTAACTCTTTTCTTTGCTCTAATTCGATATGACCATCTTGCTCTTTTAAAATTTTCAAAATCATATCATATTCATCTCTCGATGGCACTACTGTTACATCATTGTAGTTTTTGGCTGCTGCACGAATAAGCGAAATACCGCCTATGTCAATCTTTTCGATGATAGTCGCTTCGTCAGATGTACTCGCAACTGTTTCTTCAAAAGGGTACAAATCAACAATAACCAAGTCAATCTCAGGAATCTCGAATTCTTCTAATTGCTTCAAGTGATCCTCTTCTCTACGCGCCAAAATTCCACCAAAAACCTTAGGGTGAAGAGTTTTCACTCGACCATCCAAAATTGATGGATAAGAAGTTAAATCCTCTACTGCGGTTACTTTTACGCCTAAGACTTCAATCAAACGCTGTGTGCCGCCTGTTGAATAAATCTGAACACCTAAGCGGTCTAATTCCCTAACGATAGGTTCTAAATTATCTTTATAAAAAACTGAAATTAGAGCCGATTTGATTTGCTTTTTCATGCCTAAGAAATTTGTTGTTTGAAAAGAAAGTGCAAAGGTAATACCTTATTTCTTAATTTTTTAATCAACTTCCTTATTCGATGTTCAGAAGGAAGAAAAGAAACGGCACTATACGCTAAGGGAATAGGTTTTTTGAAAAATCTAAGTACGTGAGCAGAAGTAAGATGAGTTAGAATACGGGATTAATTTTGCTCATGTATTTAACTTCACTGCCATAAATGTTTGATAATCAAAAATATAAGATTTTTGAATCTTTATAATTTTGATTATCAAATGTTTATGTTTTTTTTAAATAAGAAACGTTACTATTCAGTATTATCAAATGTAATACCATTTAACCACGAATTAAACGAATTTACACCAATGATTAGTGAAAATTAGAGATGTAATGTCTTGATTCTAAAAGCTATTTTTGACCATAAGAGAAAAACGGAATTACAGCCATAATTTTCAGAATCTAACAAAACTAAGCATGAATTTCACTATGTCCATTACTTCCTTTCTTACTTATTAACAATAAACCAACAAACGTAATCAGACCATTCAATATTAATAATTCAAAACCAAAGGAGTAACCAAATAGCAACTGCTTAGAATAGAAATTAATTACGAAAGTCAATATTGGAGCAGCAATACAAACCATCGGAGCTAAACGGTCATTAATGGCTGGTTTCATAAAAAATCCAAACGCATACAAACCCAATAAAGGTCCATAAGTATATCCTGCAATCTTGAATAATTGATTAATAACCGAGCTATCATTGATATAATAAAATAGTAAAATCACTAAAAACAACAATATTGAAAATCCAATATGAACGATTCTTCGGATATTTCTTTGTTTAACTTCGCTTT
This sequence comes from uncultured Saprospiraceae bacterium, assembly GCA_937127195.1. Taxonomy (GTDB): domain Bacteria; phylum Bacteroidota; class Bacteroidia; order Chitinophagales; family Saprospiraceae; genus CAKZLL01. The sequence goes on along the minus strand of CAKZLT010000430.1, from coordinate 10,801 downwards.
TATTACTATTTTTTTCTTTATTAAAATCTAGAAAATCGACACAAAAAGAAGTGGTTAAAGAAGTCAAAGCAGAGTCTGCACTAGAATAAGCCGCAGCGATTAAACCCAAAATAAAAACAATTCCAATCGTCGGTGAAAGATGCTCCAAAGCAATTGTTGGATACAATAAATCTCTAGCCACTTCGCCATTTCGTGTTGGTATTTCCATAGCTATTTCGCCAGCATAAATGTATAAAAGCGCACCCAAAGCCAAAAACAGTAGATTTGCAAAAAGCAAAACGACACTAAACCAAAAGACGTTCTTTTGTGCATCACCTAAGTTTTTACAACTCAAATTCTTTTGCATCATATCTTGGTCAAGTCCAGTCATTACAATGGCAATTGACGCACCACCCAAGAACTGTTTGAAAAAATTATTTTTATCAGCCCAGCCACCTTCAAAGAAAAATAACTGAGAATATTCACTTGTTTTGACCTTTGTAATCAAGCCTCCAACACTCAAGTTCATTGCATCTCCAATTGCAAAAATCGTCAAAATAACGGCTGCCAACATACAAAAAGTCTGCAAACTATCCGTCCAAACAATGGTTTTGATACCACCTTGAAAAGTATAAACCCAAATTAAGACAATGATACCAAGCACAGTTACAGGAAAAGGAATACCTAAAGGAGCGGTAACGAATTGCTGTAAAACAATAGCTACCAAAAACAGTCGAAAAGACGCGCCAATTACTCTAGATAGTATAAAAAAGGCAGCACCCGTTTTGTAAGAAAAAGTACCAAAACGACGTTCGAGATAGGTATAAATGGACGTTAAGTTCAGCTTATAATAAACAGGCATCAGCACCAAAGCAATCACCGTATATCCCAAAAGATAACCAAAAACAACTTGCATATAGGACAAGCCCATATTCGTACCGCCACCACCGACAACGCCAGGAATCGAAATAAAAGTCACACCAGATAGGGACGCACCAATCATTCCGAATGCGACCAAATACCAAGGAGATTGCTTACTAGCATTAAAGAAATCTTGATTTTTCGCGCCTCGACTCGTAAAGTAAGCGACAAGCATCAGCACTACAAAATAAATTCCGACGACACTCAAAATCAGTTGCGGAGTAAGTTGGTTCATTCCAGTTCGTTTTATTTTTTTTGAAACACAAAGAAACAAAGAAATCAAAAGGCTTTGTATTTTTTCTTCCTTTGTGGCTCAAATCATCTTTTTTATAAAAAACTAAAATACAATTATTAATTAGCAAATGAATGTTTGGGTGATTTCAATATGAAATTTTGTGATTGAAATTTCTTTAACATTTTTTTTTAAATGCGTTAAAAAACTAATAAAGCCTTTTCAAAACCTTTTATTCATTTTTTAAATTATATAAATTGGTCGCTTAATTGAAGGCAATTTTTTTAAAAAAATAACATGACAAACATAATGAAGTATTTATTCGGAATTTTATTGATTGTTGGCGGTTTTATCATTGGTTCATCATGGAAAGAAACCGATAAAAAAGAAGAGAACGAAGAACCTACCGCAATACAACTAGAACAAGAATTGGAAGAAACGCAAGCCGATTTGCTCGCAAAACTCAATCCTGACGAGAAAGCAACGATAGGACTTTTTGAAAAAGCCTGTCCATCGGTTGCATATATTACAACTTCTTCCTTCCAGCAAAATTACTTTACAAGAGCCATTTCAGAAGTGCCTCGCGGCTCTGGTTCGGGGTTTGTTTGGGATGATGAAGGTCATATCGTAACCAATTATCATGTTATTCGTGGTGCGGATAAATTCCTTATTCAGCTTTCGCAAAATACAGGAGCGATAGAAGCGGAACTCGTAGGCGTTGCGCCATCAAAGGATTTGGCGGTTATCAAACTCAAAGAAATTCCCGAAAACCTACGCCCTTTGCCAGTCGGAAAATCAGAAAAATTATTAGTCGGTCAAAACGTTTATGCTATCGGAAACCCATTTGGACTAGATTATACTTTAACTACGGGAATTATTTCGGCACTCGGTCGAGAAATTCAAGGAACGGATGGAACGCCAATCAAAGACGTAATTCAGACCGATGCTGCTATTAACCCAGGAAATTCTGGCGGCCCTTTATTGAACTCTTCTGGACAATTAATTGGAGTGAATACTTCAATTTATAGTCCGTCGGGTGCTTACGCTGGTATTGGATTTTCGATTCCTGTGGATGTGGTCAAATGGGTTGTTCCAGAGTTAATCAAATATGGAAAAATCAAACGACCAACATTAGGTATTTCTATTGCAAATGCTCGAATAATGGCGCAATTGCGACTCAAAGGAATTTTGATTGTTGATACGGAAAAAGGAGGCGCAGCCGAAAAAGCAGGTCTTCGACCAACGACACGTAATCGCAACGGAAACATTGAATTAGGCGATGTTATTCTCGCGATTGATGATAATAAAATTGACAAGTACGGCGATTTGGTATTGGCATTAGAGAAGTATAAACCTCAAGAAATGGTAACTGTAACGATTTTGAGAGGTGAAAAAGAACTGGAAGTTCAGCTAGTTTTGGATGAATCGAAGTAGATTTTTTGGTTACTAGTTTCTTGTGGCTGGTTGCTGCTACCGCTGTTTGTTGAAACAGCGGTAGCAGCAACCAGTCACTAGAAACCAGTAGCTAGAACGAACCCTAACGAATCAGTGTAACTGTTCCTGTGTAATGAACGGATTTACCATTTAAAAAAGTGGCTTTGACTTTCCAAACATACGCGCCTTGCGGCAAAATTTTACCTGAATAAGTACCATCCCATTTACAATTTGGAGTGCCTTCTTCATCGACTTCATCACAGAACCAAACCCTTTCTCCTGCTTTATCGAATACTTCTGCCAAAAATGTTCCTGCTTCTATTCCGACTCCTTTTGGTATAAAATAAGCGTCTTCACCAATCCCAAATTCGGGTGCAAAAACATTAGGCATTACCAAAGTTCCAAAGATGTCAGGCTGTACAGGAAGGGTTGTATCATCCGAACAACCAAACTCATTTTCAGCAACTAAAACAACATTATAAACGTCATTTGACCTAAAGTGATAAACAGGACTTTCGTCCGTAGATTGCGCATTATCATCAAAGTCCCAAACGTATTTTGTCGCTTCAATCGACGTGTTATGAAATTTGACAACTCCTTTGAAGCGTTCATCAATCATGGTGTCCAACCAATAAAAATTAGCCGTCGGAGTTGGGTGAACAGTAACCAAGTCAGTAAATGAAAGCGTATCAAAACACGCACTATCAGCCCCGACAATCAATGTAATATCATAATCACCTCGATTATAAATCGCTTGTGGAGTACTCAAAATAGATGTTTCTCCGTTTCCTAAGTCCCAAAAATAAGAATTGGCATTCGTAGAAGTATTAGAAAATTGAACCAAAGAAGGTTCGCAATCATCTATTTGACTAAAGGCGAAATTCGCAACTGGAACGGTGTGTAATTCAAAACTTTGTTGTGAACTATCTTGACAGCCATAAGGATTCGTAGCGGTTAGGTTGACAGTATAATCACCCGCAAAATTATAGAAAACGAACGGATTGGTAACCGTTAGATTTTGACCATTATCCAAATTCCAAAGGTAACTAACCGCGCCTTGCGATAAGTTGGTAAACTTAATGGAGGCTGGAATAAGGCAAGAATCTATTATTTCATAAGAGAAATCACTCGTCGGAAGCGGATAAATCACCACGTTTTTGAATGTCGTATCACTGACGCAAGTGTTCGCATCTTCAACGACGTAGCTAATACTATAAACACCCGAATCGGCGTAAGTATGTGTAATCGGTAACGCTCCAAAGGAGTTTCCATCACCCAAATCACCGATTGTTCCAGTGATATTTCCAATAGAATTATCGGTCACAGTAATTGGTATGCCGAAACAAACATTAGCATTGTCAATATTGAAGTCGGCAATTGGTTTTGGTAAAATCGTGATACTTTGGGTCGTCGAAGCTGGACATTGCGAAGCATTCGCATATACCGTCAGCGTTACATTATAAGTACCTGCGGTATCAAAAGTATGTGCAATCGGCGAATTAACTGATGTATTTCCATCACCGAAATCCCATAGTTGCCCCGTTGTATTTTGTGAAGTATTGGTGAAAATGACAGGCAAATCTTCACATTCACTAGCTACATTTGTAAAACTCGCAACTGGTGCAGGCAATACATTTATCATTACAAAAGTACTATCATAACCACAGCCATTTGTGACATATTGCACGACTTTGTATAATCCTGCTTGCTGAAATGTATAAGTCGTATCGCCCGTTGTTCCTGTTCCTCCATCGCCAAAGTTATAAATCAAGGTTGTTCCTTGTGTTGAAAAATCACTAAAATCAATTGCCAATGGCGCACAACCAACGGTAGTATCTACATTGAAAAAGGACTGAACCGTAACAGGATTGACCGTAATTGTAGTATAAACAGTATCAAAACCACAGTCATTTTTGGCGATTAATCGAACCGTGTAAACCGTCGGAACGGTATCCGTATAAAAGGTATGCGAAACCGTGTTATTATTAAAAGTGGTATCTAAACCATTTCCAAAATCCCAATAGAATATATCTGGATTACCTAAAGTTCCATTATAAAAATCAACCGTTAGTGGCGTACAGCCCGAGTTGACATCTGGTGAAAAGGCAATTTGTGGTATTGGAAATGTGATGATTGAATCCAAATAAGTAGAATCACCACAAAGATTTGATGTATTTATAGTAATAAAATAAGTCGAATCGGAAGTACCTTGCAAATAGGTTTGCGTTGGTGGATTTGCTTGACTATAAGTATTTCCGTTGCCCATATTCCAAAGATAAACGATAAAATCACCAGAACTCGAATCCGTGAAATTAACAGGTAAAGGCGCGCAACCTTCGGTCGTATCTTTTACAAAATACGGCGTTGGAATTTCGGAAACATAGACAGTCATTTGAGTAGAATCAATACAACCATGAACGGAAGTCGCTATCAACTGAATGGTATAATAACCCGTAGCGGTGTAAGTATGCGTAGGATTTTGGAGACTTGAAGTCGAATTATCTCCAAAGTTCCAATTCCATTGCACGGTATTTGCGGATTGGTCAAGTAGATTGAATGGTACATCACGACACAGAATAGTATCAGAACTAAATGCAGGGTCAGAAAGTGGATGTATCGTGACGGTTTTGATTCTTGTGGTATCACAACCTGTCATTGGGTCAATGTAATGATAAGTAACCGAGTAAGTATTTGGAGTAACAGCGATTGGGCTGAAAGTTCCAATTGGGTCGTTGATACCCGTTCCCGACCAAGTTCCGCCCAATGGCGAAAATCCAGCAATTGCAAAATCTGCATCTGTATCACAGGCAAACTGATTCGCACCTGCATCAACAAATGCCAAATCACGAACATAAACGCCCGTTGTGTCCTGAATAAAACAAGTTCCAGAACCATATTGATAGGTTACAGTATGCCATCCGCCCGTGGCTACTAGCGGGTCAAAAGTTCCGAGTTGAGCATCCAAAATAGCGGTGCTTCCTAGCCAAATTCCTCCTTGTGGCGTTTCGGCAGTTAGAATGTGAATGCCTTCATCAATACAAATAGTATCGGCAATTCCTGCTTCGATAGAATCTGGTTCGATGACCGTAACCACCATAGAGTCGCAATTGTCACAATCATTACTATTTCTATAACAATAAGTAATGGTGTAGTTTCCAACGCCATTTGGTGTGAAATTTCCAGAAGAATCAATATGAGTTCCAGTCCACGCGCCATCGTTTGAAGCGCCTTCATTTTGATAACCAACATACAATTGAGCAATCGGTTGATTACAAATGGTATCGGGCCCAATCAAGGAATCTATTACAGGTAACGGAACAACCAAAATATTTTTATCATCAGCGTTTTGACAACCAAAAGTGTCAATGTAAGTGTAAGTCAACGTATGCGAAACGGCATTTACACCAGCAACATCCGATGAAAATACACCTAGCGCGGTTACTCCATTTCCTGTCCAAGTGCCTGTGCCTGCACTCGAAGTGATGAGAGAATAATTGGTTAGAGCGTAAGGCGGCGTTTCGATACAAACCATTTCGTCATTTCCAGCAAAAACAACTGGCGTATCTCGAACGGTTACCGTTTTGATGTCAGAAACTTGACACGAAACGCTTCCAACCGTGTAAGTGACCGTGTAAGTGTTGGGTGTGGTGTTGGAATTGTAAATCCCATCAGTACTAATAAAACCTGCGGTCGCACTTGTCCAAGTTCCATTCTGAGGCTCTATTGGTAATAATGTATAATTGCCCGTATTAAAACAAACAGTATCATTCGCGCCAGCGTCAATATTGAAAGGTGCAATAACGGTGACTTGCATGGAGTCGCAATTCTCACAATTGTTATTGTTGGCATCTGTGTAGCAATATTTTATTGTAAAAGTGCCTTCACCATTTGGTGTGAAAATGCCATTAGGACTGATTAAACCACTGGTAGAACTCGACCAAATCCCATCATTTTGATTGCCCGAATTTTGATGGCCAATGTATTGTTCTCCAATCGGTTGATTACAAAGCGTATCCAACCCAACTAACGAATCAATGACAGGCAACGGAACGATGGTGATAATTTTTGTATCAAAATTTTCACAATTATCATTATCAATAAAAGTATAAGTCAAAGTATGCGGACTTCCTGCCACACCAGCGGCATTTACAGAAAAAGTATCTAAATTGGAGATGCCGTTTCCAGTCCAAGTACCTGTTCCGTCAATGACTGGTGAATAGCCAGATAAGGCAAAAGGAGCAGTTTCAAAACAAAGGATTTCGTCAACTCCTGCATTAACAATTGGTCGCGCCAAAACGGTAACCGTTCGACTATCCGAGACGATACAAGTTCCGTTTCCATCATCGTATTCGTAAGTTAAAATATAGTTTCCTGCTGTGGCATTATCACTATCAAAAACGCCAGTCGAAGTAATATTACTTGGAGAACTTGTCCAAATTCCGCCAGCAGGTTCTACGGCAACGAAGGTGTAAAGTCCCGTATTAATACAAAGAGAAGTATCAATTCCTGCATTAATATTCAAAGGTGCGTCGATTTTTAATTCAAAAGAATCAACCAAAATACAACCAAAGTTGTCAGTGAAAGTATAAAATAAACTCACCGTATCCACTCCAATAATAGAAGGATTAACAGATAAATTCACATTATTAATAATACCATTTGAACCTGTCCAAACGTGGTTTCCACTAGTATTAGAAGTACCATTTGGTAAAGGAATTGTATTATTTAAAGTACAAAGTAAAGTATCTCTTCCTGCGTCAATGATGGCTAATGGATGAACGGTAATTTCTTTATCATCAGCATTTTGACAACCGTTTAAGTCTTCTGTAATCGTGTAAGTAACGGTATAAGTCGTTGCTCCATTCGGAGTAAATTGACCATTTGGTGTAATATTTCCACCAGACCAAATGCCCGTAGTTGGCGAGTAACCTGTGAGTTGAATTGTGTCAACATTCAAACAGGCAGTTTGGTCATTTCCAGCAAAAACCGTTGGCGTATCTACCACATAAACGGTTTTTGTATCTGTCAAAAGACAAGTTCCATTTCCTACGGTTAGCGTCAAAGTAGCCAAACCAACGCCAGCAGTTATTGGTGTAAAAAGCCCATTCGCATCAACTCCATTGCCCGACCAAGTACCAGTAGTTGGATAAAAATTAGTTAATGTAAATGCTGCATCATAGATACAAACGGTATCAGGTTGACCAGCAGAAATGGAATCGGCATCTTCAATTCGGACTTGTAATGTATCTTGATTGGTACAAGTATTATTATCGGTGAAAGTATAAACAGGAAAATAAACGCCAACGCCCGTCGCGCCATTTTGAATAGCGTTAAATTCGGTTGAAGAAACGATACCTGTTCCTGACCAAGTTCCTGTATTTGATGCGTCAGTTGGCAAGATAATATCATCAGCAACCAAACAATAAGTAATACTATCAGGCACATTTACTATTGGTAATGGATGAATATTAATATTTACAAATCCACTATCAATACAGTTATGAACGTTGGTTACGGTATAACTAACGGTTTTCGTTTCGGAAGCATTTCCAATATTAAAAACGCTTACATCAAACGTTCCATTTGTAGCGTCTGTGATTCCATTACCTAGCCAATTTCCACCTGCGGGCGATGCAGAAAGGTTAATTGGCGCAGCATCTTCGCACAAACTAACGGGCGTAGTTGGTGTAATTGTTGGCAAATCACGAACCGTTAGTACGAAAGTATCAGCCGCTTCACAAGTCGTGTTTTCCTCTATGGTATAAATAAAAATGAATGTCCCGGCTGTGGTCGGATTGTAAGTGTTGCTGTTGTATGGAGCATTATCCAATGTCCAATTTCCGCCCGTTATGTCTTCTGTTAATGTTATTATTGATGTGTTTTTACAAACTTCTAAATCGTTATTAATAACGGGTTTAACTAAGTCATTTACAGTAATAATTAAATCGTCGGAGTCTTCACAAGTTGCATTATTTATATAAGTATAAGTCAAAGTGTAAGTACCGGAAACGCCATTTGAATTAAATAAATCAGTACTTCCATTGACAAAACCATTACCTGACCACGTTCCACCCGATGGCGAAAAGCCCGTGAGTTGGTAGTCGTTTGTAATATTACACAAAGTAATATCTTGACCTGCATTGGCTGTTGTTACATCATTTACCGTAATAGTAATATTATCAAAATTAGTACAATTATTTGCGTCAGTATATTGATAAGTCAACGTTTCTGTTGAGTTTAAAGAAGGAGTTGATGGGTCGAAAATACCTGAATTAATATTTGCCAAACCATCACCCGACCAAGTTCCGCCTTGTATATTTTCAGTAATATCAATAGTATTTTCATTTCTACAAATAGAAAAATCGGCTTGTACATTGACCGTAGGTAACGCATTTACAGTAATAATTAAATCGTCTATGGTTTCGCACGAACCCGAACCAATGGAATAGGAAAATGTAAATGTTCCTGCTGTGGTTGGATTGAAAGAATTAACTTGATTGTTAATGCTATCTCGCCAAATTCCGTCGGTCGTTCCTATTAATTGAGCAAAATTGATGATAGCGGAATTTTGACAAACAACTTGGTCTGCGCCAGCATTGGCATTTTGTGGCGAAATCACATTTATATTAACGGTATCGGTCGCAATACAAGTCGTTGTTGGGCTAGTGTAAGTATAAAGTACATTGTAATTGCCGACTTGATTGGGTGTAAATAACCCGTTAATGGTTAGTGTATTTGAGCCAATACTACCGATTGGTGTCCAATCTCCAGCATTTGAATTGCCTTCATTTTGTGTTCCTGTCAGTTGAACATCGGTTGTTGGTGTCTGAAAACAAGGTTCAATATCCATGCCGCCATTGACGATTGGTAAGTCTTTGGTTGTGATTTGAAGACTGTCCGTCGTTTCGCAACTTGTATTCGATATTATTCCAGTTACGGTATAAAAAGTATCTTGCGTTGGGCTAATTGTCAAATTACTATTGGCTTCATTTCCATTATCATAAACCCAATTGTAAGTATCTGCACCTGTTGCGGTGATAGTAATAGGAGAGGACTTACAAGGATTAGGATTGTCGGGAGTCAGCGTCAAAATCGGTAATGGATTGACTGGAATATAAACGGAAATGGTGTCAAAGCATTGTGTTGCATCATTGAGCGTTGAAGTTAATAAGTAATTTCCTGCCATGCTGGCTTGTGCATTTGGGCGTGTGATTAAGGTAACATCTCCATTCGTATAACCATTTGGGCCTTCCCAATTGTAGGTAACGTTATTTTTATTTTCACCATTACTTGTCGCTATCAAAATCGTCTCACCGCTACAAAGTGGATTTCCGAGTATATTCGGTAAAGCAGGTAACGGATTTATAACAAAAGATTGGCTAGCTGGCGTTGAACCACAAACATTGGTTGCGGTAACGCTTATGGTTTTACTTCCTGACGAATTAAAGCTAATTGCCCCTGGATTTTGTTGATTAGGATTGTCAATTGAGCCTCCGCTAACGGCAGTCCATTGCCAAGTACTTACTGGTGAATAACACTCATTGAAACTATTGAGTGTTGGGCTGACTGTTGCATTTTGACAAAAATCATTAATAGTCGAAAGGCTAAAACTCGGCTTGTCTTGAACGGTAATCGTTCTGGTATAAGAAGAATTGGTCACACATTCATTATCAATCAATAAAGTCAATTCATATTGCCCTGCTTCTTCAAATCGAATTTCAGGATTTTTATCACTCGCTGAGGTCGAATTAATAAAAGTATAAGCTGGACTACTACCATTCGGGCAATCACTTGACAACGAAGTAACGCTCCAATTGTAGGTTTCTGAACAAACGCCAGTAACAATATTTGAAGTATTTATAATATTAGAAATGGTAAAAGGAGCGCAGCCGATGGTGTCAGAATTAGAGTTTGTATTGATGTCGTAATTTGCGATTGGGTTGGGAACGACACAGATGGTTTTGGTCAGCGTATCATTACCACAACCATTTCCTACCATTACGCTAACATCATAAGTGCCTGGTAATGAAAAGTTAGCAGTGATTGAATTTTGAGTTGCACCTACGTAAGTAACTCCTGTTATCGGTACAATTTCCCACGTTGGAGTTATTGAAGAATCACAATAGACCCCTTGCGATTGGCTATATTCTATGGTATTTCCACCATAAGAAGTATTGGTAAAAGTGAGGTCTGTTCCTTCACATATTGTCTGTTGAGCATCAAATTGAGCTACGG
>CAKZLT010000429.1 GCA_937127195.1 uncultured Saprospiraceae bacterium | reverse complement strand
CTGTTTGTAGCAATTTTGTGATTAAAAGAGTATAAGCGCCTTTAGGTGCGTCACTGCAATTCGTTATAATCAGAAAAATTTGAGTTAGTAGAGCAGTTTATTATTAGGTTATTTTGCGTCAATTCTTCGGAGTTGACGCTCTTTTTTTGTAGAATGTTGTTATTAACATTAAAGATGTGTAAATTAGTGTCATTATTTTACTCAATGGCATTATGAAATGGATAAGAACCAAAACGAAATAAAAACCAAAGACGCTGAAACAACTTACAACAATTACATCTCAATCAAATCATGGGCAGAGGAAGATCGCCCACGCGAAAAATTGTTACTAAAAGGTAGAAATGCACTGACTGATGCAGAGCTAGTTGCGATTTTAATCGGTTCGGGATCACGAAGTGAAAGCGCAGTTGATTTGTCTAAGCGAATTTTAAAAAATGTAGAAAACAACCTCAACGAACTCGGAAAATCCACCATTAAGGAACTCATGAAGTTCAAAGGAATAGGTGAAGCCAAAGCAATTTCGATAGCGGCGGCACTCGAATTAGGTCGCCGTCGTCAGTTATCAGACCTCAAAAAACGACCACAAATCCGAAGTAGTCGAGATGCTTATAATGCAATTGCGCAATTGGTTGTAGATTTGCCACATGAAGAATTTTGGATATTGTTACTCAATCGCTCGAATCACGTTATTGGACGAACGCAAATTAGCTCGGGCGGAACGGCAGGAACTATTGTTGATGCCAAAATGATTTTTAGGAAAGCCCTCGAAGTACAAGCGTCTGCAATTATTTTGTGTCATAATCATCCTTCTGGTAGCCTTCAGCCAAGTGAGGCAGATATTAGTGTGACTAAAAAAGTGAAACAAGGCGGCACTTATTTGGATATTGGAGTGTTAGACCATCTGATAATTTCTGAAAAAGGATATTGTAGTTTGGCAGATGAAGGTTTGATGTAGTTTTTTCTTCTCGAAATAGTAACAATTTTTTATAAAATGATGGAATTAAAAAATCTGATCGACGAAAAAAACGAAGCACTTTATAATCGTGTAGCGACTCATTTTCCAGTTCAATTTGAATTAAATGAGGATTGGCGCACCGATGCTTGGACTTCTTATATAGAAAATAATGTTGCTTACATCAAGTATTGCGAAGAAGAAATAGAACATCCCAAAGCAGCTTTGACACACGAATTATTGTATTTAGACCTTCGAATTAAAGGTTTTAACCGCATTTTTAGAGGTATTTCTTTGAATAAAAAAAATCAATCAAAAATTCAAACGTTGGTAAAATGTTTAGATTATGAATTTAGAAATCATAGAATAGAAACCATTTTTAGAGAATTAGGTTACACTGCAAACCAATTTTATGGCGATGAAAATGAGTTGTCAGAAGATTATTTTTTGGATATTTTGAATGAAGAAAATTACTCTTTAATGTCGATTAGTATTCTGTATTTGAATTTTATTACGCCTTTTGGCGGTTGGTCAAAGATGCAAAAAGAAAGAATACAAGAACAATTTGATGCTTATCAAAATGGCAATTTTCAAACGAATTTTCAAAAAATAAATCAAATTATCAACGAATGGAAAACATCGAAAGGCTATGATGCAACGTCTTTTTTTATTGATTTTTGTAAAAATATAGGATTGAATAATACTTGGATTTCTTACGAAAAAACGGCTGTTGACCTCAATGAAACGAACTTTCCTAGTAGTGGTTTTTTTATTGAAAATGCTTTTACATTGAAAGATATTCAGAAGTTTTATAATCATTAATGTTATGTGAAACCACTTTTATGGTTCTATATGGTTTGGGTTGGTCATTAGTATTTTTTTCTCGATTTTCTAAACCTTATAGGTTTTTAAAACCGATAAGGTTTGATTGAAGTTTGATATAACCTATTTTTTTGAAAATGTAAACCAACCTAAATCCTATATAGCCACTTTTATTCTAACGTAAATTATTATTTTTCAAATCTATCTCATCAAAGTTACATCGCCAGACCAAACTTTAGCTTCCGAAAGTCCTTGGTATTTGGCTCGAAGCATCCAAACATAAACGCCTTCATTGGCGGCTTTACCATCAAAAGAACCGTCCCAGCCACTATAAGGATTCGTACTCAAAAAAATGCGTTCGCCCCATCTCGAAAAAATGGTCAATTGATATTCTGTCAATAAATCTAATTGTCCTTTGGGTTCAAACATATCATTATTTCCATCAAAATTAGGTGTGAAAACATTCGGTAAAAAAATTGGTGGATCGCAAGTTTGCAAACGAAAAGTATCCAAAAGCGTATCTAATTGACATTCATTAGAAAAGATAACTTGAATGGTATAATTGCCTGTATCGCGCAAAGTCAAACTACTTTGAATACCTCTAATAGGAACTAAATCATTAATTTGCCAAACGGCTTTATTGATATTATCGGCAGTATTGATGGAAAAAGTAATTGGTTCTTTGATACAGTCCGTCGATAGAGTAATCAAAGCATCTTCAAAAGGAAAAATTTCAAAACTTGGAATAGTAAACGGAATGCGTTGTGGCAAACCTTCACCACTTACTCCATCGCCCAAATCGATAGCTTTATCTTCATAATTGCAAGCCATTCCGATAGCATCAGGCGAATGAATAACGCCAATTTGTTTGGAACTGGCAATAGCAACATAGAGTTTTCCATCGTTGGCTAAGCGAATTGCACCGAGTTGATTGCCAGAAGTTTGCCCAACTTTTTGTATCGTTTGACTATTCAATTCGACCTGAAAAAGCTCACCACTAAGATTACTTATATATAATAATTGACCATTGGGTGAAAAACAAACGCCATAAGGTTCATCAATTGGATAGGCTTGAAAACCAGAAAGTCCAGCATTACAACCATTAAAGGCGAAAGTTTCGACAAGACCACTCGCATGAATCGCAATTGCCAACTGATCAGATTGCTTACTGACCTGCATTCCGCCACGAGAATTTTGGTTAGAACCATTCACTTCGTCATGAATAGAACCAATATTTCTAATAATAGGATTGGGCGCAATGCCATCTTTATTAATCAAATACATATAAAAAGCATTCGAGTTCCAAGCGTGTGTAATTAACCAAAAATCGACTCCATTAGGATGCCGCGCAAGTGTTTGTCGTTCGGTAGAAGGTGCGTAAAGAAGTTCATTTTTTGAAGTAATATCACCCAAACCCTCATTGAGACGCATATCGACTTGAGAATATCGGATTCCATTATTGCGAGCGCGTTCGTCTGTCGTGAAAATGTAATATAAGCTAGGGTTTTCTGGAATCGGAACAATCAAAGCTTGATGTGTCGAAGAAGTTTCTAAGCCACCCAAAAGCCCCGAACCGTTGGGCATCACTTCATTATTTTTGTCCCAAACTTTTTTGCCATTTGTAAAAAAAAGCAATTCACCAGCCGCATTACAAATTGAAGCAGAACCTTCAATCGAACGCATTTCACTGCCTGGAATAGCAATAGGAATCCCACTCCGAAAATCTAACGCAGCATTCAAACCAAAATACCAAATATCGTTTTCGCGTTGTCCGCTTACTTGCAAACAATTCAAAATCAATAGAATAGGTAATATGAATTGATTTGGCTTCATTTATTTTTTTTGATTAAAAAGGCTATTCATAGTTAGCTATTTTATATCAAAAAAACAAATAATGTAGTTGTTCTACTGTGTGAATGTCGTTTAAGAGTTCGTGAATGAGAAATTTAGGTTTGTATCTTTTATAATAAAAATGCGTTCTAAATTTGAGATAATAAAACTTGAACTTAAAAACTTGTTTTGAGCATTGCCAGTTATTTATTTTTCATCAACCAAACTATTAACATGAAAAAATTAACCACGATTATTCTATTTGCAATACTAACACTACCATTATTTAGTCAACAACGTTGGGTTGATGTCGCTGAGAATGGCGATTGTATTAGTGCAATCGAAATCAATATTACTGATACGACAAATGCTATTGCATCACCTAAAGGTTACGGAAAAGTTCTAGAGTTTAAGAATAACGATAAGAAAAGTCTTCTTTATATTGAAAGAGAACATAACACAGTTTGGTATCAATTTGAAGTGCCTTCTGATGGTGAATTGACTTTTGAATTGCTCCCTTTTCGGGTAGAGGATGACTATGATTTTATGCTTTTTCAATATGAAGCAAATGATAGTATTGGATTTTGTGAAGCAGTTAGAACTCAAAAAATCAAACCTATTCGTACTAATATTTCTAGGAATAATAAAGAAATTGGAAGTAGAACAGGGCTTTTAGAAAGTGGAAAAGCGGCTGAAACGGTGCATTCTGGGCCAGGTGAAGAATACAGTCGTTTTATTGATACAAAAAAAGGAACACGTTATTATTTGTTGGTTGATAATGTTTATAAAAACGGAAAAGGGCATCAACTGACTTTTAAGCACTCAGGTAAAAAAGAAGAACTAATAACAGAAGTAGTTACTTCAGAACCAGAGCCAATTATTGTTAAGAAGAATCCAAAGAAAAAGCAATTCAAACTAGAAGGAGTTGTAAGAGATGACGAGACAAATGAACCGATTGAGGCGGATGTGAACTTGATTAATGCTAAAAATGGTGAAATTGTCGCCAAAACAAAATCAGATTCTTTGACAGGAACTTATACAATTGTTGTATCAGATACCAAAGGTTTGAGAGATGCAGGTTTATTCAAATTGGAAATTTCGAAAGATGGTTATTTTTTTGATAGCCAAGATATTCCAGCCTATAAATTACCAGATTTGGGAGGTATAAAAATCAGTCACCGCATTCCAAAACTCAAAAAAGGTAAAACTTTTAATATCTCGAATATTAATTTTTATGGCAATCAAGCGAAACCGTTACCGCAATCTTTTCCTACTTTCAAAGCATTGTTGAAGGTTATGGAAAAGAATAAAACCCTCAAAATCAATATAGAAGGACACACCAATGGCTGTGGACAAGGGGAACTTTATAGTAAGAAGTTATCTATTGCACGCGCCAAAACAGTTACAGAATATTTGATTGCTAATGATATTTCGAAAGATAGAATTAAATATAATGGCTCTGGTTGTAATGAAATGCTTTACCCAAATCCCACAAATGGTACTCAGCAAATGCTTAATCGAAGGGTAGAAATTGAAGTGTTAGAATATTAAGTAACTCACGCTATACAGAAGTACTTTTATTACACATCAGTAAATGAGAGAATGAGGAAAAAAATCCTTATCCTCTCATTTTCTGTTGTTGTATTTAGAAGCTACTAAAACGGCTTCTACTCACTTTATCTAATACTGCAATGTCCGTTAAACCTGCTTTTCCACGATTTCCCGAAAGCATAATATTTCCATACTTTTGATAATCTAGCCATGGCGTTGAAAATACAGGAGTTGGTCGATCTACACTTGTAAAATAGTCCCATTGATTAACTAAGTGAGTTTCTTTATCCACATAAACTAAGTATTTATGCTCTGGAGTCACACCAACATCTTTGAAAGTAAGCTGAATCACATCCGATAATCTACCTGTTATCGTCGTGTCTTCTTCCATATATTTGAGCGTTACACCAGAATCTTTGAGTTTGAAAGGCATTACGAGCCAATAAGAATCATTAATCCAAATGGTAATTCCTTGGTCTAGATAATTTCGTTTTTGGTCAACATCTTTGATAGGAATACCGTTTTTCATGACTTTACCTGTGCTATCCTGAACGTTGACTAAAATAATAGTCGTATCAATCGGGTTTTCGATTCTGACATCGCCTTCCCATTTGTCCCAAAGGAGTTTTCTTCCATTCAAAAAAGTCCAACTCAAATAACGAGTTGCTTTCCAATTTTGGTAGCCGCCTTGTGCTATCATGACTTCATCGGCTATCAAAATAGCTTCTGCATCCGAACTATCTAAATCGAATCCAGCGGCAGGCGGATAATCATGTGCATTGTTTTGACTAGCTGCATTTTCGCCATCATATTTGCTTTGGCAACTAAATAGAAGAGTCGTCACTAAGAATAATAAGGTGTAGAAATATCGTATATTCATAAATTTGTAGATTTAATAAATTGGTTTGGCTCTTAAAATATCCTGACTAATTTCGCCAGATAATAGCTTTAGGGATTAGGCAAAAAATAACCTACCAGTCGAACTTATTTATTGCCTACTCCCTAAAAATAGGAATTTTGATTTGATATTTTTTTACAAATTTACAAATAGCTACGTCGATTTCCGATTTTGAATATCAAGAAGAAATCATTTAGAATTCGTTTTTTGAATTTCGTTAGAGGTCAAAGGTATGTGGTAATTTCTGGT
>CAKZLT010000428.1 GCA_937127195.1 uncultured Saprospiraceae bacterium | reverse complement strand
CTAATTAGAAGTAAAAGAGAGAAAGAGATTCATTGCAGGGCCGACACTGGCATAGATACCAGCACCGAGCCTACAACAAGACGATAAAAACCACCGACTACTTTTCGAAGGTTGTTAGCCAAAGATACCCTTAAAAATATAAAAGAAGATAATCGCCAAACCAGCACCTGCGGGTAAGGTGACAATCCACGACATAAAGATAGTGCTTATCACCCGCAGATTTAAAGCGCCGATACCACGAGCCAAACCAACACCGAGTACAGCACCTACTAAAGTGTGAGTCGTTGAAATAGGCAGGCCGGTGGCCGAAGCCAAAACAACCGTTGCAGCAGCGGCAAGTTCAGCAGCAAAGCCGCGGCTAGGCGTCAGTTCAGTAATTTTTTTACCGATAGTCGCCATCACTTTTACACCGTAAGTGGCCAAACCCAACACAATACCACCGCCACCAAGTAACAAGATCCAGCTCGGCACGGATGATTTCACCATGATTTCACCACCACTACTGATGGTGCTAGCAATTGCAGCTAGAGGCCCAATAGCATTGGCGACATCATTTGAACCGTGGGCAAATGCCATCGCACAGGCGGTAAATATCATCAAAATGGCAAACACACGTTCCACATTTGCAAAGCGATTACCATCGGAAGCAATGGGGTCATCCTTAATATTTTTCAGCATTCGGGCACCCACTAAAGCAACCCCGATACCGACAATAACACCCACCGGTAAAGCATTAGCAAACTTACTACCAAGACCAAAATCAATTTCAATCCAAGGTTTTTACATGGATGATACAGAAATCACTAACAATGAGTATCGTCAGTTTGTATATTGGATTAAAGATTCATTAGCTCACGACATTTTGGGTAACCTAGTCGAAGACGAAGAAGGTAATGAATATATTGATTGGGAAGCAGAAATCGATTGGACGGATCCAGCTTTAGAAGAGCTGTACTATCCAGATAGCGAGCGTTTTGCTAACAAAAAAGAATACGACACTGATAAATTCGAATTCGAATACCAGTGGATGGATTGGAAAAAAGCTGCTCATGACTACGGTAAGAGCCCTCGTCGCCAATTCATTAAGAAAGACAAAGTGAAAGTATATCCTGATACATTAGTATGGATACGTGATTTCACTTACTCTTACAATGAGCCGATGACTCGTAATTACTTCTGGCATCCAGCATTTGATGATTATCCAGTAGTAGGTGTTACTTGGCATCAAGCAACAGCATTCACTTATTGGAGAACGAAATTGTGGAATTCTTACCGACGTAAAATCGGAGAAGTAAACACAGAAGATTTCCGTTTGCCAACAGAACATGAATGGGAATATGCAGCTCGTGGTGGACATGAATTAGCTCCTTACCCTTGGGGTGGATACTATGTAAGAAATGCAAAAGGATGTATTTTGGCTAACTTTAAGCCAGGTCGTGGTAATTATCCAGAAGATGGTGGATTGTACACAGTAAAAGCAGATGCTTACTTCCCGAATGACTATGGTCTTTACAACATGGCAGGTAACGTAGCAGAATGGACTTCATCTGCATTCTACGAAAATGCTTACTCTTTCTTACATGATTTGAATCCTGATATTCGTTTTGATGCGAAAAAGGATGATCCTAAAGCGTGGAAACGTAAAGTTATCCGTGGTGGTTCTTGGAAAGATATTGCATTCTTCATTCAGACAGGTACTCGTAACTACGAATATCAAGATACTGCAAAGTCTTACGTTGGTTTCCGTTGTGCATTGACCTTCTTAGGTCGTTCTATCAACGATTTCAACTAATGAAAGCTTAAACGCTGATTAGTCATCGAATTTGACTTAACAAATAACGCTAGTTATCATCTAATGATAACTGGCGTTATCTATTTTGGAGACAGTTGATGTTTTTTTTATATAAAAGAACTAGAAATATTTAAAGGAAAATATCATTTCTGATTTTTTTCTTTTAATGGAGTTTATTTCCTACTCCCTTACTACAAAAAGAGTGACCGTTTTTTGAGATACTATAAAAAGATTTACTATATTTATATTAAATAAAAAAATAATATGAAAGTAAATTGGATAAATAGCTTTTAATCGAAATATTTGGTATATCTCTTGCATGATGGCAGGTATTCCTTTCTCAATAGAATTACTATGCAAAATTTGCATAATAGAGACAAAAAAAAGTTTTTTTGAAAAAAGTTATTATTAAAGTGTAACTTTTTTATAACTTTTCATTATATATGTAGATAAATTAAAAAAAGACATGATGTCTTGTTTTATATTAAATGAAATTATTATTTGTAAAAGATTGATTTTATGTGTTTTGGATGAAAGTTGTCAGAAGATTAAGACCTAAAAGACACAATCATTACTATTAAAATCAAATCAATTAATCAACTTACTTAAAGTTTAACTAACAATGGGTTTCTTACATTCAAAGGCGTTCAAGTATATCAAGAACTTGATTATTGGTGTTGGTGCAGCAGTAGTACTAATCGGAGCATTGTACAAAATCATGTCGTGGCCAGGTGCTAATGAGATGTTAACAATCGGTCTGATAACTGAGGCAGGCTTATTCTTAATGCTAGGTCTATTAGGTCCTGAAAAAGATTACTATTGGGAAAAATTATACCCAGGATTAGATAGTCACAGTGCTAAATTAATGCCTATGACTGTTGGACAAGACGGTCCAGGTACTGCACTTGATAGTGGTAAAACACAAGAGCAGTTAGGTGGTATGTTAAATCACTTAGAAACTATGTCTGGTAGTCTTTCTTCTTTGAAAGCATTACAAGAAGTAGATTTTACGGGTACAACTGACCAAATCAATAAGTTGAGTACTTTTTACTCTAACTTAAACGAAGCAATGGCTAACATCAATGACTCTGTAGATGATACAAGAGCATATAAAGAAAACTTGAGTACATTGAATGGTAATATAGCAGCTACTAATGATGCTATGAAATCAATGATTAAAGTTTCTTCTTTGATGAACGAATCTGCTACGAACTTAAGTTCTTCAGTAGAAGATACTCGTCAGTACAAGCAACAATTACAGGCATTGAACAAAAACTTAGGTTCTTTGAACTCTGTATATGGAAATATTTTATCAGCTATGAATCCTGGTAGATAATAAGTTCTATTTCTAATTAATAAAGTAGCTTACTATATATAATATATAATATATAAGCTATTTTGAAGTAAACTATTTTTTTAACTTTTTTAATCAGAAAGAACTATGTCAATTCCTAAGGAACCGAGGCAGCTGATGATTAACTTGATGTACCTCGTTTTGACGGCCATGTTGGCGTTAAACGTTTCTGCTGAGGTAATCAATGCGTTCTTTAAGCTAGATAAAGGGCTTAAAGCGACGACAGAAATTGTAAAAACAGCGAATACTAAGGTAATCGCAAGTATGGAAGAAGCTGTGAAAAAGCGTCCAGATGATGCTTTTTTGGTAGATGAAGCTAAAAAAGCGCAAACAATTGTTAAAGATTTCTACGACTATGTACAAGGAACTCGTGAAAGAGTTTATGATTACGCAGGTGGTGTATTCTACGAAACGGGTACAAAACCAGAAGGTGCTAAAGGAGAAGAAGTTGATGATGCATCTAAATGGGGAAAGCCTGTTAAGTATAAAAACAAAGAAATTCCTCAGCGTCTTTTTGTAGATGGAAATTCTGTTGCTGTAGAAGGTGGTGAGCCAGTTTATGAGGCAGAAGGTCCTATCTTTAAGGCTAAAGTAGAGGAAACTAAGAAAAAGTTGAAAGACTTATTATTAGCTATTCAGAAAAAACGCCCTTCTATCAAGAAAGAAGAAATTGATGATATTATTGATCAATTGTCTTTGAATATTGATGAAAAAGGCCCTGAAGCAGCAGGTAAGAGTTGGGAAGACTATAACTTTGGGCATATGCCTGTAGCAGCAGTTATTCCTATGATTTCTAAGTTTCAGACTGATGCAAAGAACTCTGAGGCAGCTATTATTAACTTTTTAGCTAAGCAGATTGGTAATACAGTACTTGAATTTGATAAATTTGAGCCAGTAGCAGCAGCGGACAAAGGATATATTATCTCTGGAGACCGTTTTACTGCTGATATTTTCTTGAGTGCAGCTTCTAAGCAAGCACAGTATTCTGTAAGAGTAAATGGTTCTTCATTATCTGTTAAAGATGGTGTAGCTAAATATTCAACAGGTACTAGCAGAACAGGAGAGCAATCTTATAAGGTAGATATCGCATTGAAAAACCCATTTACTGGTAAAACAGATAACTTCTCTAAGACTTTCAAATATGAAGTTGGTCGTCGTTCTGTTACTGTATCTGCGGATAAGATGAATGCTTTATATGTTGGTGTTAAAAACCCAATTTCAGTAGTAGCAGCAGGTGTTTCTTCTAACAAGTTGAAAGTATCTGGAAGCGGAGGTGGATTGACATTGACTAAATCTGGAAGCGGATATATAGCTAATGTAACTAAACCAGGTTCTGATGCTACAATTACTGTATCAGGTGGCGGTTTAGACCCTACTCGTTTCAAATTCCGCGTATTCCGTATTCCTAATCCTATTCCAAAGGTGGGTAGAGGACCAACTGAAAAAGGTGGTAAAATCGGAGCTGGTACATTCAAAGGTCAGAAAGGTGTTTATGCAGACTTAGAAGACTTTGTATTTGATGCAAGATGTACAATTGACGGATTTGAATTAACTAGAGTTCCTGCTCGTCAAGATCCAATTACAGAACGTAATCAAGGAGGTACATTTAGAGGACGCGTTGCTACTTTAGTAGGAATGGCTAAGCCTGGTGATATCTATTACATTGATGCTATCAAAGGTCGTTGTCCAGGTGATAGAGCTGGTCGTCAGTTAGGTGGTATGATTTTTAAAATTAAATAATTATACTCTAACATACTTTCGATTACTCGAAAAGGCTAATAGGAAAGTCTCCTGTTAGCCTTTTTTATGATTGAATGGTATAAAATGAAATAATCTCTAAAAAAATAATGTACTTTTATACTTAATTAGAAATATAGGCGTTTTTTAAATGTCTTATTTTGAATGATGAACTCTTTCAATAGAGGAATATCATAAAGTTGAAAGACCAAATTAAAATTATATAAAAGTAAAAACTGCTTAAATCCAAAGCTGATGAAGGTGAATTTAAGAATTTTAGTTTTGAGCATGTTTGCGTGCTTATTTGTTTCAAATGTAGTACTGGCACAAGATCCGCCAAAACCAACAAAGACAGAGGCAAGCGACCCAGATGTTGCTACTCCACGTGATGGTATCTATGACAGAAGTACAATTGAAGAGAAGCGTATTTTACCTTACGACCACATTCGTGAGGCAGATGTATTTTGGGAAAAGCGTATTTGGAGAATTATTGACGTTCGTGAGAAAATCAATAAGCCATTTATGACACCTAACCGTGAGTTCTTTAAAATTATTTCTGATGCTGCTATGAATGGAGATATTACCCTATATAGTGTATTAGATGATGAGTTTAAGAATCCATTAACAGCAGATGAAGCAGCGTCAATCGGTGCTTCTGTTGATACGATTATTACTTTTGACCCTGAGACATTCAAGGAAGAAATCAAGGTAGTTCGTAATGAATTGAACGTAACTGATATTAAGCGTTTCAGAGTGAAAGAAGTTTGGTTCTTTGACGAAGAAAGCTCTACTATGCAAGTTCGTATCTTAGGTATTGCTCCTTTGAGAGAGGTATATGATGATAATGACAACTTCCGTTATGAGCAACCTTTATTTTGGGCATATTACCCAGAGTTGCGTAAGGTATTAGCAAGAGAAGCTGCTTTCAATGTTCAGAATGATGCCGCTCGTATGAGTTGGGAGGACATTTTTGAAATGCGTTACTTTGCTAGTTACATTTGGAAAGAGTCAAATGTATATGACCGTCGTATTCAAGATTACAAATCTGGTGTAGATATTCTATTAGAAGCTGAAAAAATCAAAGAAACTATCTTTGAATATGAGCATGATTTATGGTCATACTAGTAGAAAATGCAATGATAGAATGAATTCATGATTGAATGAGCGAGTAACTTTTGATAATCAAAACGTTATTTATTTTTCAAGATTAACATTATTCTGTCTAGTAGAAATTAGAAGGATTAACTCTATTATGGAGTTAATCCTTTTTTTATGTGCCATTAGTATATCAATTTCCATACTACTATACACTTTTGTAAATTTAGTTATTCTACTTGATTTTTGACCTCCCTTAATCCCTCCGAAGGAGGGAAACCACGCTTACATTTCCCTCCTTCGGAGGGATTAAGGGAGGTTAAA
>CAKZLT010000427.1 GCA_937127195.1 uncultured Saprospiraceae bacterium | reverse complement strand
ATCGAAGTGGAAGAAGGCCAAGAGATGGTCGCTTTCTCGCGTTTTGCTTATTGGGGTGATTATCAAGTGTTCTCAGGTTCCAATCCATCATTAGGCGAAAAGCTTCATCAGATTGATGAGCTACACTTCTATTTTGGTTGATGGTAGGAGGAATTTGGCGGTTAGAAGTTTGATACCAAAAGTGCGTTGCAAATTGTTGTTTTGGGGTTATTTTATAATAAAAATCCTGTAAAATATTTCGTTGAAAAAACTCAGCGTTGGTTTGTATTCTTAAAGGCAAATCTTCCCTAATACTATATTCAAAATCATTTTTGGCTTGTTGTTGCCCAATTTTAGTGCTACTCTGAAAACGGTCATTTCCTACATTCACCTTAAATTGTTGATTGAAATAATCAAAACTACCAAAACTCGTTTGAGAGGCAGTTGAAAAACGATTAGTAAAATCAACCTGATTATTTAGCGAAATAGTACCTCCAATTGAGCCACTCCCCCACATTGAGGTATTTCCGCCATATTCAACAGAAACGTTTTCTACGAAATTGCTAGGTAATAAAGATAAATCCAATTGTCCAAGCATTGGACTTTGAACTGGCAAACCATTCCAAAGCACCAAAGTATGACTTGCACTACCACCTCGAATAGAAGAAGTAGCCAAGCTACCAGCACCATAGTTCTTAATAAAAACACCAGTTTCATTGGTTAGAAGTTCGGCGATATTACGAGCAGGAAGTTGTTGAAGTGTTTCGGATGACCAAGTTTGATTTGGGCTGCCAATAGGTGTTTGACGAATAGTTGTAGCAGATACTTCGAGTTCGCGGAGTTCAAGTGTGTCAACTTGAGCCACAGCAGTAACTGAAATACTAAAAACGAATAGAATTAAAAATAAGTTTTTCATTGCCAACGACTATTTGAACGTCTTTGATGAGCAGCAATGAAAATAATGATACAAAAACACGACAGTTCTCCAATACGATTGATAAGTATTAGATGTCGAATTGTTTATGTAAAATTTTCATCACTGACTTTTCCATCGAAAGCCGTGCAACGATAAAATACAATTAAAGTATTTCATCGTCGAGTGATATTATGATTGGCAGGTCTTCTGGCTCACTCTACTTTTAATGCCTTCCCATCTGAGGTACTTCTACCTACTTGACAGTGACGTATTATTAAAAGATTAAAACAGAATTATTTTAGAATAAAAGCTATTCACTTAATTTATCATTCAATAATTCTATTATATAGAGTTTACAGCAGCGAGGACTGCTTCGGATTTTCACCGAATTCCCTTTTAAGATTAAAACAATTGTTCTAATCACCAATTCGCTGCAAATGTAGTTTTTAGTTTTTAAATAAGATGCTTTTATTATGTTAAATTTTTTCGTCTTGTCCTAAATCAAGTGAAGTGCTATAAAAAAACACTACCTCTTTGAGCTTTTATTTCGCTTAGCATAACGGCTAGTGCAATCGGTTGTCTCCCAAGTAAATGTGGGTTCAATCCTAATCGTTACCACCAAATTCTATTATTAACTCCAACGTTGGAAATGTAGCTCTAATGGTAGAATAATTGGCTGAAGCCCTTCGCGTTATTGGTTCATATTCAGCCGTTTCCACTATTTTTAATGAAAGAGCGTTAATTCCTTATTATTATTCCTATTTCACTATTAAATTAATATGTTTCTTCTGCTACAAATGCACGAATAATCATCTACAAATCAATGTCTTAGCTATACGAATTCCTGCATTCGTGACTACTATTTTTATACTGAAAAAGAAATAACTGATCTTAAGAGAGAACATAAAGCTAATTTCACAATCAATTTTATGCCCTTTTTTGTATTTTTTTAAAAAAAATCAAGTGACAAGAGAAAAGCATTGTCGTCTTTTATATATATGTATTACACTACAATTCAATTGTAATTATTTTTTTAACACAAAAGCTATCATTCAAAATGACAAACCACATTAATTTTTTAATCCTTTTTATTGGTCTTTTCTTTTATTCTACAAACATTCAAGCACAACTATACTCAGAAACTTTCTCTGGTCAAAATGGAAAAGGAGTAGTAGGTCCTACTCCAACCGTAGATGAAACTGGTGTAAACTGGAATGTAAGTAATAGTAGCACTACAACTGGATTAACAGCTACCACTGATTGGTTTCAAGTACAAAATGAGGTGATGGAAGCACGAGATGTCGATGAAGAAGTTGTCTGGGAATCTCCTTCTATTGACATTACAGGATTGACTTCTACCATTAATTTATCCGTTGATTTTGCTGAAGATGGTAATCTTGAAAGTGGCGATTATGCAAAAGCTTACTATATTTTGGATTCTGACCCAGAAGTACAATTTGCTACTAATGGCAATAATTCAGATGATTTTACTGCCGTAAGAGCAGAACAAGTACTTGACTTAAGTACTATTACTGTAACCTCTTTAAAGATTGTTATTCGAATTGATAATAACGCAGGTACTGAATATATACGTTTTGATAATGTATCTGTTATCGAATTAGCGGCTTGCGCTGCACCTGCTGACCAAGCTACGGCTTTAACTTTATCTCCGAATACAACTAGGATTATGGGGTCTTTCACCGAAGCAAATTCTTCCCCTGATAATTATCTGGTCGTTATGAGTACTACTTCTACACTGTCCTCTAGCCCTATTGATGGAACAACTTATAATATTGGAGACGCTATTGGAGGCGGTATTGTAGTGACGAAATTATCACTAACTACATTTTCTGCTACTGAATTGGCGCAAGGAACTCAATATTATTTTTATATATTTTCATATAACACCATTTGTAATGGTGGACCTAAATACAATCTAACTTCTCCTCTTACAGGAAATACAACAACTGCTACTACTCCTGACATTATCATTACAGAGGTAATGACAAACCCTGACGCTGTCTCAGATCCAAACGGAGAATATTTTGAGCTATATAATAATTCTGGTTCAACCGTAGATATTAATGGTTGGACAATTAAAGATGCAGATGGACAATCTCATGTCATTAATGCCTCTGGAGGTACACTTGAAATAGTTAATGGAGGATATTTTGTTCTGGCTAAAAATGATGATGCAGCTACTAACGGAGGAATTGTTACTGTTAATTATGAATACTCAAGTCTTGTTTTTACAAATTCAGAAGATGAAATTATATTAGAAGACGCTAGTGGAAATGAAGTAGATAAAGTAGTTTATGATAACACATTCCCTTTAGCTGTAGGAAGTAGTATGTATCTGAAAATATTATCATCTGATAACAATGTTGGTTCTAACTGGGCTGTTTCTACTACTTCTGATGGTATTGGTGATGATAATGGCTCTCCTAACAATTTAGGTGAAGCGACGCTTCCTGTTGAATTTTCTGATTTTTATAGTGAAAAAATAAATAATGCGGTTCAGCTATTTTGGGAAACTAGAACTGAATTAAATAACAGTCATTTTGAAATAGAACGTAGCACCAACGGAAAAAAATTCGTAAGAATAGGCGAAGTTCAAGGAAATGGAACAGCATTAGAGACTCAACTATATAACTTTGTAGATAATTCGCCACAACAAATCAACTACTATCGCTTAAAGCAAATTGACTTTGATGGTCAATTTGAATATTCAAAAACTATTGTAGTCAATATGGAACATCAAGCAACACTTGATATTCGTGTTTTTCCTAATCCAACGAAAAACAAATTTAATATTGACTTTACTAATATAATAGAGCAAGATGTCCGCATTGAAATTTATAATATGAATGGGCAACAGGTTCGTAGTCAAATTTTGAATGTAAATGGTCAATTCGTAACCGTTAATATTACAGATTTACAATCTGGTATTTATATTATGAATGTAATAACGAAAACTCGTCTTATGACTAGACGAATTGTAAAGCAATAACAACAAAGTGTAGTTTAGAGAATAGGTTTAAAACGAATTCCTTATCTAATGCTCCGCTAAAGTGAAATAGTTTCGTTATTTTCGCATATCATTACATATTTATATATAGATATATGAAAAGTAAATTTATTAGTAGATTTGACGAAGCCTTTTTGACGACTTCCACAGAAATGTTGAGAGCAATCGCACACCCGATACGATTAGCAATCATAGATGTATTGTATAAAGGTAAAGAAATGACGGTAACCGAAATCTATGAAGCACTCCATATCGAACAAGCTATTGCTTCTCATCATTTAAGGATTTTGAAAGATAAAAGAGTCGTAGCTTCTAAACGAGATGGCAAAAATTCCTATTATACTTTACGTTCTGAGGATTTTGCTAATATATTAGCAGTACTCGAAAGACAAGTCAAAATTTAATTTTACAACAAAAAAGCTGAATTTTCCGTGGAAAATTCAGCTTTTTTTATTTATACCATTCGCTTCTCACTTCAATCAATGCTTGATTTAAAGCTGTTCGATTAGGTTTGTCAGGCAAATTACAATTATCAAAAACAGCATCAACTTCCGCTAGTCGGTCTTCCGCTCTTTTCAATAATTCATCATATTCAAAAGCTCCCGAACGGACTTTCAATAGAAAATCTCTATTCGGACGACGCACTCGAATCATACCTTCTGTGGCTATCTCGTAAGCCATATCTAATAATCGAAAAGTATGCATCATATTCTTTGCATCGTAGTTTTTTCCATGCTCAATCGTATTCTCGTATCGATGAGGATTACGTTTTTTGACCCAATCAAAGTATTCTCTATATGTTTTGCAATAAGCCGAATAACCATCTTTATTGAATGACAAAATAGCTACTTTTTCCTCCCCTTTCGGAATAGAACTCAGAGACACCTGATTAGCCGTTGGATTTAAAAGAATACCTTTGTAACCTAATTTTTCATTTTTATCATAAAAAAGCGCGTACAAATCACGCATATTTGAAATCTTTACTAAACCGCATTCTTCCTGCTTAATATCATTTTCTTTGAGCCATTTGGATAACGAAATTGAACCATGCCCTTCAACAATGTAACAAAAATCTAAGACCGATTTTCGTTTCTCAGACATTGGGTTAACTATTTTTTTATTCAATCCGTGTGCCTTTTTAATTTGAGCCATAGCATATCCCGCGAATGTAAATCGACATTGTTTAGAAAGCACATCTTTCATTTTAAATCGCTCAAAAATCGGGTGCTGGTGCTGGATACATTCGCGCGGCATAGCAAACATTTCCAATATATTTGGATTAGACTTAGAAGCCAACTCTACAAATCGTCCAACTTCATAATACGTTATATCATTTTTTGCATCGCTAACTTGTTCTATTTTATTTACACCATAAAATACTTCTTTGGGAGCAATAAAAATACCTTTGATATCCGTATCCGAAGTTGCCAGATTTGTTCCGTACGCCTTGCTTCCAGTGACTGATTCAAAAATGATGTGATTTGAAGATTGTAATATCTGAAGGTTCATGCTGTATAATTAATAATTATCAATTAAAAATTAATAATTCCTTTTAAAATGCGACTCAAGTTATTAATCAAAGTATTCAACAGGAACGTTATCCGTCAGCCAAACACCATTGGGCGAAATGAAAAATTCATAACCTGCATCGTACATTTCCTTTGACCGAACTGTCAAAACCGTCACGCTTCCGTGTCTGCTTCCAACATTGGTAGCGGTGTCTCTGCCTGCCGAAAGATGAACGTGATGTCGATTCATTTTTTGTAACCCTTTCGCTTTTATATCCGTCAGAAAATGCTTTGCTGTACCATGAAACAGCGTTTCGGGCGGTTCAACTGGTGCATATCCCAATTCTATATCAATAGAATGACCTTGATTAGCGCGAATTTTCGTTTGATTATAATTATAAGAAAAACGCTTTTTGTTGTTATTTTCGATTATAAAATCAAGTGCTCCTTTATTAAAATCAATTCCAAAGTTACTCGATTTTTCGAGTAAACTATCAACGCTTGCCCAGCCATTTTTATCTAGTTTAAGATTTATTTTTTCGGGTCGATGCCTTAATATTAGGCTTAGATATTTACTAATTCGTTTTATTTGTTTTGCTTCCATAATTGTTTTTTTGTTTTGAGTTTTTGTTTTTTATAAAAAAAATAACTCCAAATAAGTTCCTTTCTTTAAAAAATAGCTCGTTTTTTTATAAAAAGCTAACGTAGCGCGACGAGGCTCGTCGCGCTACGTTAGCTTTTCAAATGATAGATAAACTTTTGTTACAGTGTATTCAATCATTAAAAATAGCCATTCACTGAATGAAACTTGGAATTGATATTTTTTAATATAAAATTTGTTAATTAGAAAGCAATCATCAAAATGAAGTCTTAGTCAAAATAAAGACTTTAGCTAGATAAGATTTTCTTATTTTTACAAATCCAAAAATAGGATGCCTATAAAGTGCGTTCATTCTCTGGTATCAAATAATAAAAATAAAAGAAATAGTTTGGGGATATTATTCACTCATTCTGTCATTATATAATTCACTCATTATATTCTATGTCTGTACTGGTTAATAATTTGACGAAAATATATGGCGAACAACGAGCTGTGAATAACATCTCATTTGAAGCTAAAAAAGGGGAAGTATTGGGTTTTCTTGGGCCAAATGGTGCTGGAAAAACAACTACTATGAAAATTATCACTTGTTTTATTCCTCAATCTGAGGGGCAAGTGACCGTTTGTGGGCATGATGTAGCAGCCGACCCGATTGAGGTGCGTCGTCATATCGGCTACTTGCCAGAGCATAATCCGTTGTATAAGGAAATGTATGTCAAAGAGTATCTGACCTTCATTGCTGGAATGCACAAACTCAAAAACAAGCGTAATCGAGTCGATGAAATGGTCGAAATGACGGGTTTGACGCGCGAACAAAATAAGCCAATTAGTGCGCTTTCAAAGGGCTATCGTCAGCGTGTTGGGTTAGCGCAAGCCATGCTACACGACCCCGAAGTATTGATATTGGATGAACCAACTTCAGGGTTAGACCCCAATCAATTGGTCGAAATTCGTAGCTTAATCAAGCGCATCGGAGAAGAAAAAACAGTTATCTTTTCGACACATATTATGCAAGAGGTTCAAGCCTTATGTGATAGAGTTGTCATTATTAATAAAGGTAATCTAGTAGCTGATGATACAATTGATGAATTGAAAAATCGAGTAGCTGGAGAAGCCGTTATTACGGTAGAGTTTCTTGAGAAAACGAATAAAAGTCAACTCTCAAGAATCAAAGGCATTACCAAAATCGTTCGAGAAAGTGACTTCCGATGGAAGTTGAGCGCAAATATTACAAAAGACATTCGACCAGAGGTGTTTACTTTTGCCGTTCAGAATCAATTGACTATGGTTGAAATGAGCAAAGAAGTCTTTAGTATCGAGAATGCGTTCCAGCAATTGACAAAATAATGGATAAGGGATTAGGCAATAAATAAGCTACCACAAAGAACGACGTTGTTTTTTATTTAAACAAGGCAAAAAACGCAGCCCTAGCATCGCTAAGGCGAGTATTTTTAACGCCGTATAAATGAAAAACAATAAGTTCGACTGGTAGATTATTTTTTGCCTAATCCCTAAAGTAATTGACAATGCTTTTGTTTCTTGTTTTATAAAAGTGAGCTATTAAAATAATTGTCAATTATTTTGTCCATTATCTAGTTTCTTTCGGCTTTATATGATTTAGGTTGGTTGATATTTTTAAAAAATAGGTTATATCAAACTTCAATCAAACCTCATAGGTTTTTAAAACCTATAAGGTTTAGAGAATCGATAAAATAGTACTAATGACCAACTCAAATCATATAGACCCTTTCTTTCTCAAAATAAAAAGTATGAAAAAAGCAAGTATTTATTTGATGGTGGTTGGGTTACTATCTTCAGTAGCCGTATCAGCGCAAGACACGATTAAGGTAACGAATGAGTTTCTATTTGAAAATGGTTTGTATTATAGTTATGAGTCTTTTCAAAAAAACACACCTGACTTAAAATGGAAGGCCGTGCAATATGAAGCACATCCAAATAAAGAAAAACGTTCTATACAGTTCAAAAATATCAACTTAGTTGATGCAAATAATGAACGAACAAAATTAGATATAACTAAGCTTTGGGGAATATCAGTAAATGGAATTCCTTATATTCGCGTTTTTATTGAGTCTCGTGGAATTTCCGAGTTTGTGGCATTGAGAACGCGCGGTCGAATTTGTTATTTTAACTATGAAGGTTACATAAAAAAATTAGTTCCGATGACCATCTACGACCGACAAACGGGTGAACCTGTCTTCAAGCAAGATGTTGAAAATAAGGTTTTAACATCTTTTGAGAAGTTGCTTCGCTTTGAAGATGGCGCAATCGTGGATTTCAATTTGCAAAATTTTACAGAGTGGATTGCGGAAACCGATAAACGATTAGGTGATACATTAAAAGAAATGAATAAAGGATTGGCAGAAGAGCGATTGTATAAATCAATGAAAATCTTCAACGATAGAAATCCTGTATTTATAAAAAAATAATTACGATTCAGAAGCGGAACATGAGACCGCCCTATGGGCTGCGAGAGGCGAGACTAGGCGTGAAACCTTTGACAGTCGCTATAATACCTGCCTGATGGCAGAAGCAAATCTCTGTTCTCTAAGTCTTTCCTCAGAAAGACGGTCTAAGAATCTCTGTTCTAAAAAATAAATAAAAGAATGGCAAGTATATTTTTTAAAGAAATTAATAGCTTTTTTAGTTCGCTCATCGGTTACATTGTAATTGGTGTCTTTTTGATTGTTATGGGATTATTCTTATGGATTTTTCCAGATACCAATCTATTAGATTATGGTTACGCTGGTTTGGATGAATTATTTATAACTACGCCGAATATTTTCATGTTTTTGATTCCTGCAATTACTATGCGATTGCTCGCCGAAGAAACGCAAACAGGAACAATCGAATTATTAGCTACACGACCATTAACCGATTTAGAAATCATTTTGGCGAAGTATTTCGCAGCAGTATTTTTGGTTATTTTTGCACTTCTTCCGACCTTGATTTATTATTATACCATGTATCAATTGGGTTCGCCTGTTGGAAATATTGATGGCGGTGCATTTTGGGGTTCATTCATTGGTTTAGTCCTTTTGGGTGCTTGTTTTGCGGCTATTGGCATCTTTGCATCTTCATTGACCAATAATCAAATTGTCTCTTTTATAGTTGCCGTTTTTCTGTGTTTCTTCTTCTTCAAAGGCTTCGAGTTGATGAGTAATTTTCCATTTTTTATCGGTTCTTTCGATTATGTAATTGAAATGATTGGTATCAATCACCATTACAGTTCTATTAGTCGAGGCGTGTTGGATACGCGTGATATTATTTACTTTTTATCGTTGATTGGTATTTTTGTGATGTTAACGACGACCTCTTTGGAACGAAGAAAATGGTAGTTTTTGTTAGTTGAAAGTTAAAGATAGAAAGTTGAAAGTGCTTTTTTTTATCAGAAATCGACACGATTTAATTGTCAAGAACTTCTGATTTGTTGCACTCGGCGACCAACGAGTGGTCTCTTTTCTAAAAAAAATAGAAGATATATTAATGAATATGAATAATAAAAAGAAATCGCTAATTAGATTAGGCTTGATTGTCAGCATTTTGATTTTGCTCAATGTTGTAGCTTATTTCTTTTATGGTTTTTATGATTTGACAGAAGATAAAAGATATTCTGTAACTAAACCAACGCAAGAATTAATCAAAAATCTAGATGAACGAGTATTTATCACCGTTTACTTAGAAGGTGAATTTCCAGCAGGATTCCGTCGATTACAAGGAGGTGTTAAG
The DNA here is from genome assembly GCA_937127195.1 of uncultured Saprospiraceae bacterium. GTDB lineage: Bacteria > Bacteroidota > Bacteroidia > Chitinophagales > Saprospiraceae > CAKZLL01. The sequence goes on along the minus strand of CAKZLT010000427.1, from coordinate 1,098 downwards.
GACGTTTTGAAAAAATTCCGTTCGCTTTCGCCCAAGGTCAACTATCAATTCATTGACCCGAATGCTGGCGAAGTCAAAGAGGTGAATGCACTCCACGAGCAACTCCAAAAAATGGGCATCGGAGCGACTAATTTGGTGGTCAAAGGCGGAACAGAACGTAAAGAAATTCGCATCTTTCCAGCAGCCGTTTTGACTTACAAAGGGCGTTCTGCACCAATCAATCTATTGGAAGAAAACAGAGTTGGAGTTGACCAAGAAGTCGTTTTGAATAACTCGATTCAGCAGTTAGAATTCAAGTTTGCAAATGCGTTGAGTATTGTGAAAGATGCTGATAGAAAACGAATCTTTTTTACATCAGGGCATGGAGAATTGATGCCTATCGAAACGGCAGATTTACAAAAGACGCTCAGTCAATATCATTATACAGGACGAATTAACTTAGATAGTATCGTTCAAATAAATCCGATAATTGATATATTAATAGTAGCAAAACCGACTCGCCCGTTTTCTGAAAGAGATAAATTTAAGATTGACCAATATCTTATGAATGGCGGAAAAGTAATATGGGCAGTTGACCGCTTAGGCGCAGGTTTAGATAGTTTGCGTGGTGGTTCAGGGCACGTTCCGATAGATTATCCGTTGGAGTTGGACGATATGTTTTTCAAATACGGTGCTCGATTGAATACCAATATGGTTTTGGATTTGGAAGCAACGCCGATTCCGCTTCAAATAGGAGGAACACCACAAGATCCTCAATATGATTTTTTTGATTGGTGGTATCATCCTGCCGTTGCTCCAACGAACGTCAATCACCCGATTGTGAAAGGTTTGGATAAAATAGACCTAAAATTTGCGGGTTCTATTGACACCATCAAAACGACATTAGGAAACATTAAAAAGAGTGTTATTCTAAAATCATCAACTCAATCACGTTCTCAATTTGCTCCGACACGAGTCAACTTTGAGATATTAAGATATGAGCCAGACCGCTCTAAGTTCAACAAACAATTCAACTTGGGTGTTCTATTAGAAGGTACTTTTTCTTCGCATTATCGCAATCGAGTACCACAATCTATGCAAGATACACTCAAAATCATA
>CAKZLT010000426.1 GCA_937127195.1 uncultured Saprospiraceae bacterium | reverse complement strand
ATCGATTCTCTAAACCTTATAGGTTTTTAAAACCTATAAGGTTTGATTGAAGTTTGATATAACCTATTTTTTTAAAAATATCAACTAACCTAAATCATATAGAGCCAAAAGAAAGTTAATAGCCACTAAAGATCACTTTTTTCATTTTCTTTTCATACCACAGCCATTGATAAATACCTCGACTCAACATCATTATTAATAGTGCAATCCATAAACCATCATTTCCCCAGTTACCATTATATGCTTGAAAATAATAGAAAGCCAAAAAAGTCAAAAATGAAGCAACCATTGTATTTCTCATAGCAACGGAAGCTGTAAAACCAATATAGATTCCATCCCAAATATAACCAGGCGTACTGAGTATTGGAAATAAAATTATCCAAATCAAAAATGGTCGAGCAGCTTCAATAATTTCTTCTTGGTCAGTGAAAATATACAACATAGATTCTCCAAATATCCAATAAACCAAACTATATAAAATGGCCAATCCCATTCCCCAATAGAAGGAATATTTTATAGCTTTTTCTAATAAAGCCTTATTTTTTGAACCGTAATATCTACCGATTAAGCTCTCCGCCGCATATCCAAAACCATCTACACCATAAGACATCCAAAAGACGAATTGCAACAAAACGCCATTTGCAGCTAAAGTCAAATCGCCCAAAATAGCGGATTGATTATCAAAAAAGGCAAAAGCAAAAACCAAGCAAAATGTTCGGATAAAAATATTTCCATTCAAGGACATAAATGCTTTGAATGCCGCCCATTCTAGTATCATTTCTTTTTGTAAAAAAGGAATATAATCACGGTATTTATATAAAAAAAGCAAAACCCCAGTTACTAACCCTGTATATTGAGCAATGACCGTTCCGAGTGCGACACCGTCGGCTTGCATCCCTAGATAATTGACGAAATAGACATTACATATAATATTCATAGCATTGACGACAAAGGTCAAAATCAAAGGATACACCGAATTTTGCATTCCAAAAAACCACCCCATTAATACATACAAACTCAATGTAGCAGGCGCAGCCCATACCCGAATATAATAATATTCTTTGGCGATTGTTTCCACGGTTTCACTTGCTCCTAGCAATCTAAAACTCATTTCACCTAGTGGTATTTGTATCATCAAAATAATCAAACCACTAACCAAAGCTAACAATAATGCTCTGGCTAATACATTGATAATTTGATGATTATCTGATTTTCCATAGGCTTGTGCAGCAAAGCCTGTTGTTCCCATTCTTAAAAAAGCAAAACTCCAATAAACGAAGTTGAAAATTAACGCACCTAAAGCAATTGCACCAATATATTCTGCGCCATCTTGCCTTCCCATCAATGCAATATCAACAGAAGATAGTAAAGGTATAGATAGGTTGCTAAGGATATTCGGAATAGCTAACTTTAATATTTGACGATTCAAATTCTTTTTTTTTGATGAAAAATTTTAAAACTCGATTACTTTAATCAAAGTAAAAGGCGGCAAAGCTACAAGGATTTTGAATGAATTTGTTATTTTCTACAACCAATATTTAGGTTTTATTGTTAAACTGGTGTTTAAACTTTAAATTTGTATTTATTAAAATGAAAATAAAAGAGATTTGAAATATCTCTTCGTTTAAATATAGAAAAATCATGGAAACAGCAACTAAAAGTCCTGTACTCATTTATACAGAGCAAACTCCAAATCCAGAATCGTTGAAGTTTGTAACTAACAGAATGTTATATACAAATAATACAGCAGATTTTCGCGAAGAAGCGTTAGCTATTGAGTGGTCGCCACTTGGTAAAGCATTATTTGAATTGCCTTATGTAAAAGGTGTTTATATTGCGAATAACTTCGTTACAGTTACCAAAGAATTCAACTATCAATGGGAAGATATTATGTTGGATTTGAAAAAATTCGTCAAGGATTACGTTGAAAGTGGGCAGACAATTGTCAAAGAAGGATTTGAAGCAGCCAAAGCTGTAATGGAAGAGGAAGCAGCAGAAAGCTATGAAGGTGAAGATGCTGAAATCGTTGTTCAAATCAAAGAGTTAATTGATACTTACGTCAAACCTGCTGTGGAAATGGATGGCGGAAATATCGAATTTAAGGCTTATGATAAAGGAAAAGTAATCGTTGTTTTACAAGGTTCTTGTAGCGGTTGCCCTTCTTCTACGGTTACTTTGAAGTCTGGAATTGAAGGAATGTTGAAGCGTATGGTTCCTCAAGTAAAAGAGGTTGTTGCAGAAATGGGATAGGTTTCTAGTTTCTGGTTTCTGCTACGGCTGTTAACCACGAAATAAAAAAAGGACTGAATTATTATTAATAATTCAGTCCTTTTTTTATTGCTCTTAAGTAACGGAGAAAAAATAACTTCGTCATTTGTCGAGTTATTTTTGATTGAATACGAGTTAAAAAAAACGTGATGTAGCGGGCTACATACAGTTTTTTTTAAGGAAGTAGTCGATTAAAAATAGCCGCTCAAATGCGTAAGTTATTTTTTGGACATTACTAAGAAATGCTTTTTCTAAAGCGCGTCTATCAATTCTTCTAAATTGTCATAAGGTTCATCAACAGATTTAGCATACTTGATACCTTTTTTAGCATATCTTTTTGCTTTTCGCTTACTCCCAATTTTTTGATACAAAGATGCTACTGTGTCATAATGAGCTACATCTTTTTCCATTTTTAAAGCTTTTTTTGCCCAACGTAAAGCCTTTTTAAGTTGATCCTCATCTTCAATAACTCGATAGAATGTCCAAGCAATATCACTCAATTCAGAAGCAGAAAGGCTTGGCATTAATTCAACATATTCGACAGCAGCAGTCGCAAAACTTTGACGATCGCCACCATTTCTATAATAAGTCATCTTAAAGCTTGCTGTCATTCCTTTTGCCTTCTCAGGATATACTTTTTCGAATAACTTGTTTGCTTCTGCAAATGTAGTTTCATCTTCACCGTTCTTCAAGCTCAACAATTGGTCGATACGAACACTGATTAGTCTTTCTACTTTGGCAGTGACTTCTCTTGCTCCAAATGCTTGATTAAATTCAGAGCGATTCTTGATTAAGTAATTGAACATACTCATGTCGGTACGACTCACAAAGTCAAGGATAAATTTCATATTTTGCTTAGAAGACCAATCATCTTGTGTTGCCAAATATTCTTTAGCTACTTTATAATAAGACCTGTCCTCCATAGCATCTTTGCTTACATAAGCATAAGCATATAAAAAGTCTGCGTCTCGATTACCTTTATCATATTGTTGCTTCATTGAAGCTAGTTGTCGCATTGGATTTGCAACATCGTCGGCTAATTGAAGCATTCTTTTTTCACTCTGATAACCTGCTACGCGGTGAACGACTTCACCATTTCCACTTACAAACATCAAAGTAGGGAAAGCACGAATATTGTAGCGTTTTGCTACATTTGCTCCATCGCCCTTTTCCATATCCATTTTTACGCTAATGAATTTTTCATTATAAATACTACCAACAGAAGCCAAAGGAAAAACGTCGCGAGACATCTTTTTGCAAGGACCGCACCACGTTGTATAAGCATCCAAAAAGACAATTTTATTCTCTTTTTGTGCCAATGTTAGTACTTCTTCCCATGTTTTACCTTCTATGAATTGCACCCCCTCTTGAGCCATCGCTATATTAAGCGTAATGCAAAAGAGCATCATTATCCAAATTTTTTTCATCGTAGAGAGCTTTTTTTTAATGTATTTAAATACACTATTTATTTATTTGTATGAATTAGTTATATATATTAAATATTAAATTTATGAATGGTATTATTAGATGTTCATTCATAATGAATTACACTATTTATAAAAAATGTATATCCTTTATAAATATATAAAAAAATAACAATAAAATCTTTAATTAGAGCCTCTTGTAATGACTAAATAGTTCTTTAATCATTACAAAATGACATTTTTATGTAAAAAAGGAAATTCAAAAAAGCATTTAAGTAACAGAAGTATGAAGAACTTCCTCATTTTAAATGATATTTTCAATAGTTACTCAATGCTATTTACTTAACTATGTACTAAGCCTTCAATTGAGTAATCAATGCATCAAAAGAACTCGTTGCTTTTTTGTTTTCCTTAGCTATTGATTTACCTTTTTTAGCTATTTTCAAAGCTTCTCCAATTTTATTTTGGTTCGCTAACAAATAAGCATAAGTCAAATAATAATCTGATAAACCGCCATATTCAACTGCTTTTTTTGACCATTTTCCAGCTTTTGCATAAGATTTAGTTTCTTTACAAACCTCCAAAACCTTTTTTGACATATTATCTAGCTCAACCGCATTATTTTTAGCATACTTTTTAATGTATTTGCTTGCTACTTTCATAAAGCCCTTTTCATTGCCAATTCCAGAGGTATAAGTTATATCTGCTTTTAAGCCGAACTTTTTACCTTCATCACCAGAAATGTGGCGACTAACCGCCGTTTTTGCTTCACTGACTAAACTTTCTTCTCTGAATTCGATTCCTTTAGCAATTGTATTATTGGCTGCTTTCAGAACTTTTTCATTATAATCACTCTTAGAATAATCATCTAAAGCCAAAATAGCAGATTTGTGCTTTGTCATTAGTTTAAAAATACGAGAGTCAACACTTTCGGTCAAGTCAAAAATTGCCTTCAAGTTTTCTTTAGAAGTCAAATTTGTTTGAGTTGCGAGGTATTCATTGACTACTCTAGCATAAGGTTTGTTGGAGCGTTGAAGTGCGTAAGCATATTTTAATAAAAATGCAGCACCACGTTCACCTTTTTCATATTGAGCGGTATATTCTAGGCTTTTGTCAAACTTTTTGACCGCAGTTTTTCCAAGAGATAGAAATCTATCGGCAGGCTTCGCGCCCATTTCTTTATGAACTACTTTTCCGCTTCCATCCACAAACAAAAGCGTTGGATAAGCTCTGACTCTAAATTGTTTGGCTAGCGTTTTTCCTTCGCCTTTCTCCATGTCCATTTTTACATTAATAAAATTAGCATTGAAAAATTCGCCTACTTTAGCATCTGGAAATACCTTACGAGCCATTGCTTTACATGGTCCACACCAAGTGGTGTAGCAATCCATAAATATTAATTTATCTTGCGCTTTGGCGGCTGCTAAGGCAGAAGCCCAGTCGCCTTTATGAAATTTGATACCGCCTCCGATGGCGTTCATACTTATTAAAATAGTGACAATTAGAACCGAAATTCTTCTCATAGTGGTTGTTTATGGTAAGTGAAATTTTAAAAAAATAAGTTTTTTGTTTCTTGAAAAAGTACTTTTATAAAATTGGGTGCTCATTTTATTATAACCAAGTAAATGGTGACAATAAACACTAATTATTGTTCAAAACTTGTGCCGTATCTAATATATTGTATTTCGTTAGACCGCATTTATAATAATATATCCATTTTTGTAGTAAAATAACCGACTTAAAATATTAATTAGCGACTAATGAAATACTAGATTAACTTTTTTTGCTTAAATTTCTTTTAAATTTGTTATAATCTTTTTAGTATAAAAAAACTATTCTGTAACAAAAATAAATATATCATGCAATTTAAACATATTATATTCTTTGCTATTTTTCTCATTGTAGGAAGCGTATCTTGCACAGAAATTGGACCTACTATTAATTTAGTTACTAATAATGACCCAGATGATGTTCAACGAGTAGTTGTCGTAGAAGAATTTACAGGCGTTAGATGTGTTAATTGTCCTGCGGCAAGTCAAAAATTACAAGATATCATTGCTCAAAGAGGTGAAGATAAAGTGATTGCTATTGCTATTCATGCAGGTATTTTTGCAACTCCATATAGTGAGAGTAACGAAGATTTTAGAACAGGAGATGGAACAAATCTTTTAAACTACTTAGGGCAACCTTCTGGGTATCCTTCGGCAGTTATCAATAGAGTTCACTATGACCCACAACAACCTAGAGCTGTAGATCCAAATGATTGGAATGGCTATATCGGTCAAGAACTACAAAAAACGGTTAAGGTCAAATTAGATATGACGAAAGATTATGACGAAACAACTAGAGAATTGAAAGGAAGTGCAGAATTACTTTTCTTAGAATCTGTTAGTGGTAATGTGAATATAACATTCGTGATTACAGAAAATGACGTTGAAGATGTTCAATTGACACCAGACGGAAAAGTGAATGATTATAAGCATAAACATATTCTTCGTGATATAATTTCTACTAATTCAGGTGATTTAATTGGTGAGAATATCGCTGCGAACTTTACAACTACGATTAATTTCAATTATAATTTACCAGCAAAATTTAAAGCTGAAAATTGTGAAATCATCGCTTTTGTGAATAGAAATGATGGTGGTACACTAGATATTCTTCAAGGAGCTAAAGCTCATGTCATCGACTAATGTTTATTTTTCAAAGAACCAAAAAAAAAGACGGTTACTAAATTATTTAGTAACCGTCTTTTTTTATCTCAAATTCTACAAGCCTAATCGATTCAACAATTCTTCTCGCTTTCGAGTGGAAACTTCAACATCCTTTCCATCAATCATTTGAACATATCCTTGTTTACCACGAATGAACTTTTGGACGTAAGTCAAATTAATCAAATGCGACTTATGCACTCTAAAAAAGCCATGCTCGACGAGCATTTCTTCATAATGTTTGAGCGTTCGGGTAATAACGTATTTGGTCTTATCCAAAAGATAAAAAATAGTATAATTACCACTTGCTTCGCAACGCATAATGCTTTCCGTTTTCACAAAAGAAAAACCTTCTGTTGTTGGCAAAGCTATTTTGTCGAAACTCGCAGTTGCAAGATTTTCTTTTAATATCGAAATATTACTTTTTTTAGAAGCCGAAGAAGTTTTACCTTTCTTCTTTCGCACTTTTTCTACCGCAGCTTGCAGTTCCTGAATAGAAATAGGTTTGAGTAGATAATCTATGGCAGAAAAACGAAATGCCTTGATAGCATACTGGTCATAGGCGGTAGTAAAAATAACATCAAAAGGTACATCTTCATACTTTTTGAGCAATTCAAAACCATCTTCTACGGGCATTCTAATATCTAAAAACACCAAATCAGGATCTGCCCGATCTATGATTTGTTTGGCTGTAGCCACCGAATCCGCCAATCCTTCTATCGTTAAATCTGGAACGTATTTCTCACAAAGTTTTTTCAAAGAAGCGCGGTTCTTTGACTCATCATCTACAATTACGGCAGTCATTGACATAGTTTTCAATTAAAATGCTGATTATAATATTCCAATATACATAAAAAAAATATAATTTGATAAACTCATGTTACGCAAAAGTACTTTTGTTAGTAGCATGGATTCGCTGATGAACAAGTTCATCAGCGAATCCATACACCAAACAAAAGGCTATATTACAAAGTCTTGCATAACATCAGTTGATAAGTAGTAGAAAATATCTGTACCAAAAAATAAAGCTATCCTTGACTTCTATTTTTTTATTATAAAAATGTAATTGAGTTGACTATTATTTTCATTCCGAAATATTCTATTTTTTCAAAACAATAAACGATAGTATTTCATTTTTATAAAAAATCTCTATTCCTTCTTTATGTTTATCAGAGAACTTATCTATTTTTAAGGACAATTTTAAAAAAAGCACATAATAATAAAAATATGGATTCAATTCTTTTTAATATTGAAAATGGCGTTGCCAAAATCACGATTAATCGACCAAAAGTTTTCAATAGTATCAACCAACCAACCGCTTTTCGCTTTCAATCCTATTTGGATGAGTGCGCAACCAACGACGAAGTCAGAGCGATTTATTTGACAGGAACAGGTAAGGCTTTTTGTGCTGGACAGGATTTAGCCGAAATTGTTTCGCCTGATGGACCTGAGTTGACGGATATTGTTTCGAAGCATTACAATCCGATTATTTTAAAAATAAGACAAATCGAAAAACCCGTTGTCTGTGCTGTAAATGGCGTTGCCGCTGGTGCTGGTGCAAATATTGCTTTGGCTTGTGATATCACAATTGCCAAAGAAAGCGCGACATTTATACAGGCATTCAGTAAAATAGGTTTGATTCCCGATAGCGCAGGAACGTTTTTCTTGCCACGCATTATCGGAATGCAGCGCGCGACAGCACTACAAATGCTGGGCGATAAAGTTTCTGCCAAAGATGCCGAAGCGATGGGAATGATTTATAAAGCAGTTGCGGATGAAGATTTTGAGGCTTTTACTTTAAAAATCGCTAACAAATTAGCTAAAATGCCAACAAAAGGAATTGGATTAACTAAGCGATTATTGAACCAATCTTATTCTAATAACTTGGAAGAACAACTTGTTCAAGAAGGCATTTGCCAAACCGAAGCAGGCTTCACAGACGATTATCAGGAAGGTGTTAATGCCTTTTTAGAGAAAAGAAAGCCAACTTTTACGGGTAAATAATTTTTTAGAAATGGCGAGTTTTGGTTAGTTTTTTTACAAAAAATCAAAACTCGTTGTAATTTGAAGATTATTCATTAACTTTCAGTCATTGTTATATAAATATCGCAAAACGAAAGTAATGAAATATTGGATCTACTTTTTGCTCACTTTTATCCCTTTAAATTTATTTTCCCAAATTTTTCAAGATGATTTTTCAGATGGGGACTTTACCAACAACCCAACTTGGTTAGGCAATACCAGTGATTTTACAATTTTTGGTGCGGCATCTACTAACGAATTACGCCTGAATGCCGCCGCTGCTGGCACTTCTCAAATTTACGCGCCTGTCATTACTTCCGATTCTACGGTTTGGGAGTTTTATCTCCGAATGCAATTTAGCCCATCAAGTTCTAATCAATTGCGGGTTTATTTGATGTCAGATAATAGCGATTTTTCGGCTGCTCTTAATGGTTATTTTTTACAAATAGGCGAAACTGGAGCTAACGATGCTATCGAAATCTACCGTCAAAATGGAACTACTTCCACCTTGCTTTTTCGTGGAATTGATGGAAATGCAGCTTCCGACCCAACCGAAATTCGAGTTAAAATTATCCGAAATAGTACAGGAAACTGGGAGTTATTCACCAATTATGCAGGAGGAAATAACGTATTTTCGGAAGGTACTTTTTCAGATAATACTTTTAATTCGAGTCAGTTTTTTGGCTTTCGATGTCAATATACTAGCACTCGAAAAGACAAATTTTATTTTGATGATATAAAGGTAAGCCCACTTTACCAAGACCTTTTGCCTCCTGTGTTGGATACGGTTATTGCACTTTCAGAAACTGATTTGGATGTTTATTTTAATGAAAATATAGCTTCCAGCAGTGTTCAAAATACGGATTTTAATATATCAACTATTGGCACACCGAATACCGCAACACTCGACCCAAATAATCCAAACATCATTCATTTGACCTTAGGAACGCCACTTATTGATAATCAAAATTACACTTTAACGGCTTCTAACTTAGATGATGATAATGGAAATACACTAACTAATGCGAGTCAGAATTTTACTTTTTTTAAAATAGAAACAGCCATATTACACGACATTCTTATCAACGAAATCATGGCAGATCCGTCTCCTGCGGTCAATCTGCCGACCGTCGAATGGGTCGAACTATATAATAATAGTAGCAAAACTATTCAGTTAAGTGATTTGGTATTTTGGAATAGTTCTAACTCATTTGGTTTGCCGAATCAGCTTTTGTTGGCAGGAGATTATATTTTGCTGTGTGACAATGATGACATTTCGGAGTTGAGCAACTTCGGAAATGTTATCGGAATCAATGGTTTTTCGGCATTGTCAAATGGTGGCGATGATTTAAAAATTGAAAATACTAATGGCGAAATCATTCACGAAGTATCTTACACCGACAGTTGGTATGGCGATGCCCTCAAAAAGAATGGCGGTTACACTTTGGAACTTCAGAATCCCAATTTGGTTTGTGTTGGCGCGTCGAATTGGCAAGCGAGTAATGATTTGAATGGCGGAACACCTAATGCCGAAAACTCAGTTTTTTCAAATATTCCAGATACCGAAGCACCTAATATTTTGGATGTTTTGCCCATTTCTAATAGCGTTTTGGTCGTTTCTTTTAATGAAAATATAGACACTGCTTCGGCACTTATCGCGAGTAATTACATGATTTCGCCAGCTCCTCCGAGCCTTAATCAGCCTTTTTCGGTTGTTTTGCTCAATTTTAATACAGTTCAATTAACCTTTACAACGCCCTTTTCGGATGGTACATTATATAATATAACGGTTCAAAATATTGGGGATTGCTCTGGAAATACTGCCAATTTATCAAGAGATTTTACTTATATCGAAACGGAATCCGCTGAGTTATTTGATATTCTGATTACAGAAATCTACACCGATTTTACACCTTCATTGGGCTTGCCTGAGGTTGAATATGTTGAATTGTATAATCGAAGTGAGAAAGCTATCAACTTGAAAGATTTTACTTTTTCGAGTAACTCAACCGATATTATTTTACCTAATTATATTCTCTTACCTGATGAATATGTCGCTTTACATGAGTTGAATACTTTTGAAGATTTCTCACAATTTGGCGCAAGACTCGAACTCGAAAATATGCCCAACTTAGGGAACAATAGTGGCGAAATTCAATTAACAAATCCTGATGGCGTTACCATTTCGAATGTCAATTATACTTCGGCATGGTATCAAGATTCTGACAAATCAGATGGTGGTTTTTCGTTAGAAATGATAAGTGTTGATAATTATTGTCAAGAAGTCAATAATTGGGAAGCTTCCCGAAGCACGATAGGCGGAACGCCTGCTAAGCCAAACGAAGGACATGAAACTATTATTGACCAAACACCGCCAAAAGCAATGCGGGCATTCCCTAGTTCAAATTTAGGGATTAGTGTTTTCTTT
>CAKZLT010000425.1 GCA_937127195.1 uncultured Saprospiraceae bacterium | reverse complement strand
GATGAAATGATGACTTGATGGAGTTATCATTTCATCGTTACTAATCCAAAATCTACTCACTCTGATAAGTCGTATCCGCATATTCATACTGATGATAGCCTTGACCTAAATTATCACCCAAAATATTATAATAACAAAAATCACCACCACCAAAAGGTGTTAAAATGAAGTCTTCTGTCAATACTCGACTTTCCAAAGTCCAACCTTCAGGCAATTCGACATCCAAACTGGGTTCGCCACTTTCAATAGCGTGCATAATGTAAGAATTTCCTTTATTGTCTGTTAAATCATAAATGGTACTACCTGATTTAAACAAGATTACTTGACATTTTTGAATGGTTTTAATGACGACATGACCTTCTTCAGGTTTCAAAATATCTGTTTCGTCAGGAATGTATGATACCCCTATGATTTCTGCCAATTCTAACCAAGAGTAATCTTTATATTCAATTTCTGTAAAGCAATCTGTACAATCTTTCGAAACATTGGGTGAACGATAAAGCGTAGTACTATCAAAAAGTATAAATCTGTCCAAGTTTTTTGTCCAAGGATAACGAGGATTAAAATCGTCCCAATCCTCTGTCAGAATAGGATTGTCACCACCATTAATTACCACTATTTTATCTTTAGCGTGAAGTAATTCTTTCGCTAAACCGATTGCTCCAAATTCAATATTTGTTGGTATTTCAGATGGTATCGTATTATATTGAACACCTGCTTCTTCGATAGTGTCAATACTCAAACAAGCGGTAAAACCGATTGCTAAAACCATTAAAAATATGGTTACAATTCCTAAATTTTTCATTGTCTTATTTTTTTAATTTTTTATAGGCAGTGCTGTTTGCCCTACTTTTTCCATTCTATCTCTTTGGTCATCCAACCTGAAGAAATTTTGATTTTTAATGTTGATTTTGATGGAATAAATTGAGCGTTATACCATTTATCTTGTTTGGGTGCGTATATTTTCCCTACCCATTTTCCATCTTTCAATTTGACTTCCTTAACAAGAACTTTCCCAATTTTAACTTTGGAATTATCAGATGATAGGATTTTTCCATAAATAACACCACTCTTATTTTTGTATAATTTAACTTTGGTATTTTCTTTCCCTGTATTCCAAACACCTGTTAAGTTGGTTTGTGCAGATAGGCTAAAAGCCATTGTCATTACTAAACTTAATACTACTAAATGTTTCATTTTATCGTGTTTAATGAATTTGATAGTGCAAATATGTAGGCTAAAAATGACTTTATTTGGTGGAAGTAGTTGAAGTGAACATTTTTGGGCGTGAAGTGAACAAACATCAAAAATTATAGATTATGTCATATTCATTTTGCCTTTCTCAAACGTCTTCGCCGAACAATCCACCAAACAAAACCCATCACAAACACAAGCATTCCAATAAGATAAAGAGCATAATCTCTCAATACTGCTTTTACTGATTTTCTACCCACCTCGTATGCTGCCGCATATCCTTCTTCCATTTCAATTACGCCAACTGCTTTTGCATATTCATCATAAGCGGCTAACATAGTTTGAAATTTTGCAGGATTTGTTTTTGAAATATCTTTCGTTTCGCCAGGGTCAGTTTTGAGATTATACATATACCAAATACCATCACCCAAAGGAATATTATTTTTCACAATTTTGAAATCGCCTTGATAGTACGCCGCATTATTTGCAGCTTCTAAACCAACGCCTTCATCTTCCTTGTAGATTGGAATAGATACATCTTGAATATGTGGTAAAATGCTATTTCCAGTAATTGAAGTATATAATTTATTGCTAACGGGTTCCATATTTGTCATTTCCAAAATGGTAGGAACAATGTCTGTGATAAAACAAAAAGCATTACTTTTTTGTGCTTTAGGAATATTTTTACCCGAAATAATTAACGGAACTCGAACACCGCCTTCACCTGCATAATATTTAAAAAATGAAAAAGGTGAGGCAAGTGCATGAGCAAATTCAGTTCCTATCGCTCCATAATATCCTTTTTCACCTGCTCTATTAATATCCTTGTGGTAACCATGCTGTTTTGCCCATTGCATCATAAGACGATTATTGTAATTGCCTCCGTCGGGTCCATTATCCGATGCAATGATGAAAACTGTATTATTGAACAATTCTTTTTCTTTCAAATAATTGACATAACGACCGATATGATAATCCATCGCTTCTAACATACCTGCCATTACAGCCATGTCTGTTGCATAGCCATTTTTTTCTTTTTGCGAAAGCTGCTTCCATTTTTTAAATTGTGGAAACATATCATTCATGTTTGCATCTTCCGGAATGATGCTTAATTCTTTAGCTTTTTCAAATCTCTTTTGTCTTAAAACATCCCAACCGTCTTTATATATATCCAAATAAGGTTCTACAAATTTTTTCGGTGCTTGTATCGGTGCGTGAATAGCTTGAAAAGCAATGTAGGAAAAGAAAGGAGCAGTATCATTTTTTTCTGCTTCATGAAATTCAATCGTTTGATTGATATAGTCTTTTGAAGAATAAAAATCATTCGGGAGATTTACTTTCTCTCCATCTGCATACCATTGTGCCGTTGATTTCATTGGTAAATAACCTTTTGCTTCATAATTATCAGCACCCGATGCACCCAAAATAAAAGAACGGTCAAAACCTCTTTTGTTAGGCAAGGTATATTCATCGTGTCCCAAATGCCATTTACCCGTTACATAAGTATTGTAACCGACTTCTTTCAATCGAGTAGCTACCGTTTGCACCCTATTATTAAGTACACCTCCATAACCAGGTTTATCCTCATAACCTTCGGGCAACATTTCGGGCAAATTTGCCACACCTGCCAAATGACTATCTGTACCTGTTATCAACATAGCTCTTGAAGGCGCACAAACAGGCGAAGCATGAAAGTTCGTAAACATCATACCTTGACCAGTCAATTCGTCAATATTTGGTGTACGTGCTTCACCTCCAAACGCTCCGAACTCCATTAAACCCGCATCATCTACTAATATTAATACGATGTTAGGCGGTTGATTGTCTAAATATTCGTCTTGCCCAAATGCGACTGAACAAGACAATAGCAACAAAAATATACTTTGAATTTGAGATTTCATTCTATCTATTTTTGAGATTTCTTAGCCATGATTTCCATAATTTTTTGAGCAGTTTCATGTCCAGAGTTTTGATT
>CAKZLT010000424.1 GCA_937127195.1 uncultured Saprospiraceae bacterium | reverse complement strand
AGATTTGGCAAATTTGTTTCACGCAGTCCATTTGCCAAATCTCCTAGATTTCGCAAATGTTATTTTCTACCATTTCGACAATTTGTTATACACACCTGCTGTTTGTAGTTGCGATTGACCAATTATCAACCTCTACGTAAAAAACTATTGAAAGAAACTTCTATTGAATTTTTCAAAGAACTAAAAAATAAAGGCTCATTTCAGAGTTAAGCGAAGCGTCGTCTCTGAAAAAAGCAGTTGTAAAAAAGCTATTATGCTAAAATTTTTATATCAAATCCCTTTTTTGCGTCGATTGTATTTTGACCGATTGGGGCTGTGGTGGATTAAAAAAAAGGTAGCACCTTTCGTAGAACACTTACCGAAAGAGGCAAAAATTATTGATATAGGCTCTGGAAATGGTTTGATTTGCTACTATCTAAAGGAGCAAGGCTTTGACGTAACGCCTCTCGATGTTGTAGATATGGCTTATAATGAAGCCGTTCGACCAATAGTTTATGATGGAAAAACAATGCCTTTTGATGATAATAGTTATGATTACGCGTTGATATTAACCGTTTTGCATCATATTGATTCGCCCGAAGAAGTGATTGATGAAACTCGTAGAATTGCCCAAAATATTGTGATTATCGAAGATATTTATACTAATTCTTTTCAAAAATACCTTACTTTTTTCATGGATTGGCTGGTAAATCTAGGTTATTCTCCGACTCCTCACACAAATAAGGATGATATTGGTTGGAAAAATACTTTTAAAAATAAAAAACTACAATTAATTCATACTTCTCAATGGAAAGTGCTACTATTTTTTAGACAAGCTGTTTATATTTTAAATAAATAAGTGATTTTGTAGTGAAATTTTGATTTAAGTCCTTTATTATTAGATAGTTATAGTTTGATGGTGACCTGTTTTAAAATTCAATAGTGTTTTTTATTATAATGTTTACATAATAAATGGCAGTTTTTTAAAAAAAATAAAAAATGTTTAAATAATTCTTCTTGTGAACACTTTTTGAAAAGCCACCTTTATTCAAAAAAAATCAAAACTTATTGATTGTCAATGCTAAACCTTTTGACTGATGTTGTGTTATTTCCATTGTAAAATGACCAAATTGACGATACTTTAAAGTGTTGAAGTTCAGATTAGTAACACTCAAAAAAAAGATTTATGTGTTTGGTAAGTGAAGAAAAATAAATAAGTTGTAGAATGGTGCTAGTTATTTATTTTTCTTCACTAAGGAACTTTTGTATGGTTTCAAATTGAATAATAAATAATTATCAGATTTGAGAGAACTGTTTTTAGAAAAAAAAGAACTATCAAGAAAATACTTATAAAGTGACGGTTGTTTGAGTTTAGGTATTTATTAATTAAAATAAGAATACGGTGGCGATTTATTCTATAAAAGATTTGGAGAAACTCTCTGATATCAAAGCACATACTATAAGAGTATGGGAGCAACGCTACAGTATTGTCGAGCCTAAGCGCACAAGTACAAATATTAGATATTATAGTGATGACGACCTCAAAAAATTATTGAATATTGCTTTATTGAACAAAAATGGCTATAAAATATCAAAGATAGCCAAAATGTCAAAGCAGGAAATGGCACAAAAAGTAGCAGATATTTCTGAGGTTAACTTTGAAAATGCCACGCAACTAGATGCTTTAACCATTTCGATGATAGAAATGGATGAGTATAAATTTGATAAAATCATTTCTACTAATATTCATCAAATTGGTTTTGAGCAAACAATGCTAGAAATCATTAACCCATTTTTGGATAAATTAAGTCTGTTATGGCTGACAGGTTCAATTAATCCTGCACAAGAGCATTTTATTAGTTGCCTAATTCGCCAAAAGATAATCGTAGCAATTGACAAAGAACCTTATTCAGAAAATCCAAATGCACCGAAGTTTCTCCTATTTTTGCCTGAAGGTAATACTGACGAATTGAGCTTATTATTTTTGCATTATATTATTAAGTCGCGCGGAAATAAAGTAATTTATTTAGGTCAAAATATCCCTTTTCAAGATATAAAAGCAGTATTTTCAATTCATCAGCCCCAATTTATCTATTCAATTATATCGGAAGTATTCACAAAAGAACCCGTTCAAAAGTATATTGAGCGTATCGGTAGCACATTTACTCAATGTGATATTATATTAACAGGGTATCGTGTATTGGCACAGCCGCTTCGTTGTCCCCAAAATATTCATATTCATGAGACGCTAGGACAAACGATTAGCCTTTTGGATACTTTAAAAGAAGCTTCTGTTTCTTTAGGTAAGTAGTTGCACAAAATCATTCCTGTATTTTAACTTGCTTTTTCTTTTCCATATTTATTGTTTTTCAATGAAATAGCGAAAATTCGCCAAGTGCAATTTGCTATATTTGACTTATTTGATGTTTAAACATTGAAATAAATAGTGTTTAAACATTAAAAAATTGTTAAAGCTTTCGATTCGTAATCGAAGATTAATTCTGAGTATCTTAGTTATAATTAATAATTATATTATTACCTGTTTGATAATCAATAGTTTATTGTGAAAAGGTTCATAGATTTTGAAAAAAAATTAAAAAAATTATTTTTTTTTGTTTAAAAGATTGACTAGAGAGGTTGAACAAAAGGTTGACTTACCTTGAATTTATTAGTATATTTGGTTAAACAAAACAAAGAGCAATATAGTCTTTCAAACTATCAATTTGCTAACAAATAAACTTGAAACGATTATGACAACAATAGAATTTGATACTAAGTTTAACAAAATGTCTAGCCTACTTCATTCTTTTGCATACAACCTAACTAAGAACGTTGAAGATGCCAAAGATTTATTTCAAGAAACGGCTTTTAGGGCAATGACCAATAGAGATAAATTCCGTGATGGTACTAATTTTAAGGCATGGTTATTTACGATTATGAAAAATATTTTTATAAATAACTATCGTAAAAAAATGAAAGCAAATACCATCATAGACTCGACAGACAATATGTTTTATATCAATTCGGGGAAAAATGCGGTAAGTAATTCTGCAAGTTCTTCGATTATGATGGATGAATTGAGTAAAATGATTGAGGGATTGGATGATAGTATCAAAATTCCTTTTATGATGCATTATGAAGGATTCAAATATCAAGAAATTGCAGATAAATTAGAATTGCCACTCGGAACTGTGAAGAGTAGAATATTTTTTGCACGTAAAGAGTTAAAAGATGTAATTGGTAAAAGTTACGATAAAAACGCATTGCTTAGTAGATAATATTGCAACGCAAAACTAATTTAAAAACCTATTCTGTTTAACAGAATAGGTTTTTTATATTTATAGTACTTTCAGTTGTTATTGAAAATTCAATTTTAATGATTTTATTTTGTTTAACCTTTGATTGTTGATTGTCAGTGTTTTATGTCTATTTGTTTGGTTGTTTGACTACTTTTGTTGAACGTTTTTACACTTTTTGTTGAAAAAAATGATAAAAAGATTAAACAGAAATTTGTTTTTGTTTAATCTTTTTGTATATTTGTTTAAACAAAAGGGGGAGCGGATAATAACTTCTTTATTTTTTCATCTACTGAAATACAAAGGATAATG
>CAKZLT010000423.1 GCA_937127195.1 uncultured Saprospiraceae bacterium | reverse complement strand
GGGCAAATTCTGAATTTTAGGTGCTTCAATGCCTTCATGTAAGGTTTTTGGACTTGTAAAAATACGGGCTTCATCCCAAATATTTTTTGATATAAATTGCGATAAAGTAAATGCACCGCCTTCAATAATAATAGAACTTATTTTTTCTTTTTGGTATAAAAAGGTCATCAAACGGTCGAGCATTTTATCATCAAAAACGGTTTCAAAGTAACTTACATTATTATTTTTTAAATGGGTAGGAGTTTTTTTACAAACAATAATTGTTCGTGCTGCGTTATTAAAAATATTCAAATTTTGAGATAAATCAGCCATGTCGTCAATTACAATTCTTAATGGCGACGAACCAAAAGGAAGCCGATTTGTCAATTGAGGATTGTCAATTTCGACGGTATTTCTACCAACTAAAATAGCGCTTTCGGTTCTTCGCCATTCGTGAACCAGCCTTTTAGAAAAAGGGTTTGTCAGCCAAATTTGTTGACCAACCTGCCCCAAAAATCCGTCTTTAGATTGAGCGTATTTTAAAATAATATAAGGTCGTTGCTTTTTTATGTTTGTCAAAAATCGGCGAATGACAAATTTTCCTCGCGCTTCCAAAACATTTGTTATGACTTCTACACCGTTTTCTTTTAATTTTTGGATACTTTTTCCAGCGACTTCAAGAAAAGGGTCTTGCAAGCTAATAACTACTTTGGGGATTTGATGTTTCAATATGAGGTTGACACAAGGCGGCGTTTTTCCAAAATGAAAACAAGGCTCTAAAGAAACATAAATGGTTGCTTCTTTCAATAAATGCAAATTTTCGGGAGAAACACTTGCCACAGCATTGACTTCTGCGTGTCCTTCGCCGTATTTTTCGTGATAACCTTCACCGATTATTTTTCCATTATGAACAATCACACTACCAACGGCAGGATTAGTTTTGATGTTTCCGTGTCCTAATTCTGCTAATTGAAAGCAGCGTTGCATATATTTTTCGTCTGTTGTCATTAATTTCTGTATTTACCTTTCTTGACTAATAACAAAAGGCTAATCATTCGGTTGAATAATTAGCCTTTTTTTCATTAAAATACACGAAATAACGAATTTGCTTATATAATTTTTCTATTACTGTTCAGCCTCTAAGGCGGTTTCATGTCTCGCTTCTGAATAGCTAATTTTTATGTTTTTCAATATTAAAATCTTTTCCACCTTTGGCAAGTAACCAAACTGCGAGACTTAATTCTCCAATTGCCATTGGTAAGGCTAACATCATTGCCAAAGTATTTATAAATTCTAAATCGGGACTAACTAATTTCAAGAAATGAACGATTACATAGGAAACTCCTGCAATTAATACTAAATACCATAGAGTTTTTGGAATTTTAGGGTGTGATTTCATCAATACTCCAATCAATGTGAGGTGAAGCCCAAAAATTATTAGTCCACCATTCCAAATGGATTGAAACAATCTAATGTTTGTATTTATTGTTTGATTAGTAAGCTCTGTTCCGTTTAAATTTTGATATAAATAAAAAGCAGCGATCCCAAAAACAATGGTATAGAGAAATCTTAAAATGCCCGATGTTAAAGAAATATTTGGGTTGTACTCTCTAAAAAATTTATAAAGTGTATAAGAAATTAAAAAATCTAAAAGCAAAATAACCAATATCCCAATTAGCATATTTCGATATAATCCCCAATTATTAAGGATGTTATCTTTTACAAAATACGTTTGATTAGGCTTGTTAAATTCGGGAAAGGCATAGCCAATTGAAAATCCAGCAATTAATGCCATTAGAATTAATGACCAGCCTGTAATTCTTGCTAATGCTCTTTTATCTGTTTTTTTATTCATCAATTTATTTTTATTTTTTACAAATATAATGATGAAATAACCTCTAAAGCATTGACTTAAGTTAAGAATTATCTGCCAACCATTTCTTAAAACCACTCACTTTCAACCGACTAACAATTGCTTTTTCATTTAATGGAATTGTCAAGTTCAATGATATTTTCCTATTTGAATAAGGCTCAAAAGATGCAATCGCATTTTTATGAACAAGCATTTGGCGATTGATGCGATAGAAATATTTTGGATTACAAACACTTTCAAAATAGTCCATCTTTTTATACAATGGATATTTTTTGCCGTCATTCGTATAAACAAAAACCGTTTCATATTCAATGGAAAACAAGGCAATATCTTTGGTTTCAATCACAATAGACTTTTCACGATATTGCGTCAAAAAATGCGCTTGATAGGTTGGAATAGACGTATTAGGTAAATTGAATTGATGTATAATTTTACGTTCAATCTTGCCAACTAATTTTTTATACTTTGCTAATGCTTGATGTATTGCTTTGTCTTTGAATGGTTTTAGAATATAATCAATGCCATTGTTTTTAATGGCTTTCAAGGCAAATTCATCATAAGCTGTACAGAAAATAACAGGAACAGCAAGGTCGATATGTTTGAAAATCTCAAAACTATGTCCGTCCGCTAATTCAATATCCAAAAATATCAAATCAATCTTAGAAGCATTTTTTCTTAAAAAATACACGGTTTCTTCAATAGATGCCAACATTTTGACGACCGAAAAATCCGCATCTTGTTCAATCACTTCTTTGAGTAATTGAGCGGTGTAATGTTCATCTTCTACAATTAGAATATTCATAATGCAGTTCTAAATCAATTTTAGTTGTACTTCAAAAAAATCGTCCGTTTGCTGAATGTCAATACCATTTTCAATACCTAATAATTCATATCGCTGTCGAATATTCTCCAAACCATGACCTGACAGTTTTTTCGCCGTGAATTTAGGTTGAATATTATTGCGAATAGAAATATAATTGTTTTCCACGTTTTTTATTGAAATGTGCAATGGTTTAGAAGTTGTCATTGTATTGTGTTTAAAACAATTTTCGGTAACGATTTGCAAAGCAAGTGTCGGAATAAAACGCTCTTGTAAATCAGCTTCAATATCTATCTCAACCGTCAATCCTGCTTGATTTCTATTTTGCATCAAAAATAAATAGGCTTCTAAAACTTCCATTTCTTTTTCCAATTCAATGGTCGAATTTTCATTGTATTCAAGTGTTTGACGATAAAAATCGGATAAACTCATCACAAATCTTTCTGCCTCTTCATGCTGATTTCGCACCATTATCCGTAGGGTGTTCAGTGTGTTAAACAAAAAATGTGGGTCAACTCTTGTGCGTAAGGATTGCAATTGTGTTTTATAATTTTCCGCTTCGATTTGTTTTTTTTCGAGTGCTAATTTTGTGTTGTTCTTAATCGTTCGCAGCGTATATTGAATGGTTAAAAATAAAGCCGTCACTACCGAAAACCGTATAACTTGCCT
Organism: uncultured Saprospiraceae bacterium; assembly: GCA_937127195.1. Classification (GTDB taxonomy): domain Bacteria; phylum Bacteroidota; class Bacteroidia; order Chitinophagales; family Saprospiraceae; genus CAKZLL01. The sequence continues at coordinate 1,228 of CAKZLT010000423.1, read as the reverse complement.
ACTTCTTATCACTTTGTCAGAAAGTATATCAAACACCTCAATCGCTAAGTAAGCGATTAAACACCAAAGTAAAACCGTAATTAAAACACCCAATATCTTTTGAGTTGGAAATAGCTTTGGCGTTTTTTCTAACAAATGCCAAAGTATATAAAACAATAGCGAAATTCTAAACCAAAATCCGTAAAACTGAGTACTAACAAAGTCCATTTCAGTCGTTAAACTTCGACTAATCAAGCCCAACAACGGTAAAAAAATCGACAAGGCGATTGGTAATAGAATATGTATTTTTTGCTTCATAGAATGTTAAAGATGCAAATTTTAATAGAAAAGTCTAAACTCAAAACTAATGAATTGAACATTTTAGAGCTTGAATTGAACACCTGTTCACTTCACTTCCCAAAATGTTCACTTCACCCACTTTATCCCGAAAAACTAAATTTTCCATTTCATCTTTGCACCATCAAATTAATCAAATCCGATAAAAATGAAAAAGAAAATAATAATTGGTTTCGGTGTACTTTTAGGTATTGTAATAGTTATCGCTTTATTGCTCCCGACTATTTTAAAATCAATTGGCTTACATCCTGATTTTGAAGGTAGTCAACAATATAATTTATCTGGTAAACGGGCTTTAATTGTCACAACAAGTCATGGTGTATTGAACAAACCAAATGAAACCACAGGTAAACCGACAGGCGTTGCAAGTTCAGAAATGACGGTTCCTTATTATGAGTTTTTAGATGCTAATATGGAAATAGATGTCGCAAGTATAAAAGGCGGTGAAATTCCAATTGACCCACAAACGCTTAGTTACTTCATTAAAACTGATGCCGATAAAAGGTATTTGAAAGATGAGATATTTCAAGAAAAAGTCAAAAACTCCTTGGCGATTGAAGCGGTAGATGTTACAAAATATGATGTAGTCTTTTTTGCTGGAGGTTGGGGCGCAGCTTATGATATGGGGCAATCCAAAATCGTAGCTCAAAAAGTGAGTGAAGCTTATTATGCTCAAAAACCAATTTTGGGTAGTATTTGTCATGGTGCGTTGGCTTTTATACAAGCAAAAGATACGACTGGAAACATACTTATAGAAGGTCGAACAATGACAGGTGTTACTCAAAAGCAATTGGACCAATTAGGAATTGAGTTTACACCACTTCACCCTGAAGAGGAATTAAGAAAAGCAGGTGCTAACTACAAAGCTAATCATCATCCTAGAAATGATGTA
>CAKZLT010000422.1 GCA_937127195.1 uncultured Saprospiraceae bacterium | reverse complement strand
ATACCTATTGAGGATGGTAATGGTGGATACGCATACGCATTTATACGCGGAGCAATTTGATGAAGATAGAGCCGAAATGATAGTGCGAGCAATCGAAGCGGGTGTTTCAAGATTTTATTTGCCTAATATAGATAGTAACTCAATCGCTGGAATGATGGAATTGGAGAAACAATATCCAAATCAATTTTTTCCAATGATGGGCTTGCACCCTTGTTCTGTTAAGGCAGATTATAAAAAAGAGTTAGATATAGTTGAGAAATGGTTGAATGATCGCCCATTTGTGGCAGTTGGAGAAATAGGAATTGATTTATATTGGGATAAGACTTTTTTTGAAGAACAGAAGGATGCGTTCCGAACTCAGATAAAATGGGCTAAAGAGTTAAATATACCGATTGTCATACACGCCAGAGATGCACTCGATGTCATCATAGATATAGTAACAGAAGAAAAAGATGATACTCTGAATGGTATTTTTCATTGTTTCACAGGAACGGAAGAGCAAGCCCAAAAAATAGCTGATTTAGATTTTTATATGGGATTAGGCGGTGTTTTGACTTTTAAAAATGCAGGATTGGATAAAATAGCAGTGAATATTCCTCTAAATAAAATTGTGTTGGAAACAGATTCGCCATATTTAGCACCAAAACCTAAGCGAGGCAAAAGAAATGAAACGGCTTACATTTTATATGTAGCAAAAAAATTAGCGGAGATAAAAGGGCTTTCTTTGGAAGAAATTACTAAAATAACAACGCAAAATGCGAATAAAGTTTTTAATTATCAAGAGGTTGTGTATTAGATATTATTATACTAAGAAATAACATATAATTGTATTTTTTTTAAAAAAAAGTAAGAAAGATTATTATATACTAAATGAATACCATGAAAAATTTTGAATTATAAGTTTTATTTGCAATTTTTGTGCGTGAACTGAGGATCGTGAGTAGAAATGTTCTATTTTTGGGTAGAATATAAAATATAAAATAAAAGGAGAGGTGGCCGAGTGGCCGAAGGCGCACGCTTGGAAAGCGTGTAAACCTCAAAAGGGTTTCGTGGGTTCGAATCCCACTCTCTCCGCTGGCTTTATAAATAAAGAGAATATAATAGAGTTTTTGTACTCTATTTTCTAAGATAATTAGATGTAAATCTAATAAGGTGAACAAAGTAAAATAAGCAAAGTGTTATTTATTAAAATGACTTTTACCGTTTTTTTGTAAAAAGCAAATAGCTTAAGATACTTTAACATCACTTTTTTATTCTATGAATTTTACACGTAATTGTAAATTCTTTAACCTATTTTGTTAATTAAAATTTGAGAAGTTAATCAATTAAAACAACTCGAAAATCCTTTTTATTATGAGAAAAATATTTGCGCTCATTTTCATTTTGGGGTTTGCTGTGTTCATTAACACAACATCTGTATATGCTCAAGGAGAAGAAGAACCAGTAGAAGAAGCTGCTGTAGAAGAAGAAGCACCAGTAGAAGAAGCTCCGGCTGCACCTGCTGCCGCTGATGAAGAAGAAGAATTAGACTTCGGACACCAATTAATAAAGAAGTACTTCATTGAAGGTGGATGGAGCTTTATGATGTTGGTATTGATTTGTTTGATTTTAGGTTTAGCTTTCTGTATTGAGCGTATCATTACATTAAATATTGCTACTACTAACACAGACAAGTTAATTGCTAAAATCGATGACAAACTAAAAGACAACGATTTAGAAGGCGCTATGGAGGTTTGTAAGTCAACACAAGGACCAACTGCTTCAATTTTGCATGAAGGGTTGAAAAGTTCAGGTAAAGGCTTGGAAAGTGTTGAGAAAGCAGTTGTATCTTATGGTGCAGTTCAGATGGGACTTTTGGAAAGAGGTTTAGTTTGGATTTCATTATTTATTGCTTTAGCACCAATGCTTGGTTTCATGGGTACAGTAATCGGTATGATTGGAGCATTTGATAAGATTGCAGCGGTAGGTGATATTTCTCCTGCGATTGTAGCAGATGGTATCAAGGTGGCATTATTGACAACAGTATTCGGTTTGATTGTTGCGATTATTCTTCAAATTGGTTATAATTATATCATCTCTAAGATTGATGGTATTGTAAACAAAATGGAAGATGCTTCTATCAGTTTAGTTGATGTTTTGTTGGATAATAAAATTGTTAAATAACCTAACGCTTAATAATAATGTATAATTTTCTTAGTAAAAACGGACAAACTATTGCCACAATAATAGGAGCAATCATTGTCGTCGTATTTATTGCGATTGCAATGGGAAGCGTTCCAGAAGGTCTAGGTCCTGATACTTTCAAGGAGAATGATGTGCCTCTGGCAACAGAAGCGAAATTAGCCAAATTGAAAGAAATCAAGGCATTTGATTTTGGATTGTACGCAACTTATGCTTTATTAGCATTTGCAGTGGCAGCAGCAGTGATTTTATCACTAATATATTTTGTTACTAACTTTTCACTACAGTCTGTAAAAGGTATGTTACCTATAATTGTTTTATTGGTAATTTTCTTTATAGTCTATTCTACTTACAACCCAGATACTTCGGACGTTTATCAGGTATTAACTGCCCGTAAAAAATACGATGTAGGTGTGTCAGAGAGTCAATTAGTCAGTGGTGCTTTAACCACTAGTTTAGTTGCTCTTGTAGGAGCAGCAGCGAGTTTGGTAGTAATGGAAGTGCTTAATTTTTTCAAATAATTTAAAACAACATCATGGCAAGAGGTAACAGAGAGACTCCTAGCGTGAATGCAGGGTCAATGGCGGATATCGCTTTCTTATTACTAATATTCTTCCTTGTAACAACTACAATTGATGTTGATAAAGGTATTGCCGTAAAATTACCACCTTATTCGGAAGAAGAACCCGATAACTTGAAGTTGAAAAAACGAAATGTTTATCGTGTGGTAGTAAATGGGCAAAACCAATTGTTGGTTCGTGGCGAACAAATGAAAGTTTCTGAGTTGAGAGAAAACACTAAATTATTCATTGGGAATAATGGTGCTAATCCTGACTTATCAGAAAGTCCAAAACGAGCTATCATTTCATTACAAAATGACCGAGGTACGAAATACACAACGTATATCGACGTTTATAATGAATTGAAAGCGGCTTATAATGAACTATGGGATGAAGAAGCTCAGAACATGTTCGGTTATAGGTATAAAGATTTGGATGGTGATCAGCAAAAGGAGGTCAAAGCGGCTATTCCTTTTGTAATTTCAGAAGCTGAACCAACTGCTTTCGGGGAAGAAAGTAAATAATTTGAAACAATTTTTTTAATGGATTAAAGCTATCCTAATATGTCAAAGTTCAAAAAGAAAAGAGGTGCAGCTACTCCAGAAATATCAACGGCATCTTTGCCCGATATTATATTTATGCTTCTATTTTTCTTTATGGTTGTTACGGTAATGAGAGAGTCTGAGTTAAAAATCAAAGTCTCTGTACCACAAGCTACAGAATTAGAAAAGCTAGAACGTAAATCATTAGTTTCTTATCTATATGTAGGTAAACCGACTGCCAAATATCAAGCTGTGTACGGTAGTGCACCCCGCTTGCAATTAGGTAATCAATTATCAATTATTGATGATATTCCTACTTTTATGGAAGCTGAGCGCGATGACCGTGAGGAAGAAGATCGTGGTTTAATCACAGCTTCACTTCGTGTAGATAGAAATATTACAATGGGTTTGGTTTCTGATGTAAAAACTGAATTACGTAAATCTGGACAGTTAAGAATTAATTATTCTTCAACTGCTCGCTCATCAAAATTGGAGAATTAATAATTCTTTGATTGTATAAGTCAATTGGGATTTATATTTTTATCAAAAGGTCATTTCACGCGTTTACGCGTTGAAATGACCTTTTTGTGTATTTGGTATCTGCCTTTGATACTTTGCTACCTTTCTATTACGTTTAGTTTCTATATTTTAAGTACATGAGCAAAAGTAATCCCGTACTTAAAGGAATTTTTAACACAAAATTCATAATTCTTAACCATTCAATTCATTCCGCCTATAGAAGCAACCTTACTTTTTTACTACTACAATTATTAATTAATAGAGTTATTCATAAGGAATAAAAGTCATAAGTGAAGAAAAATAAATAAGTTTCACCATTATACAACTTTATTTTTTTATTTAAAAGTGCTTAAAAAATTAAGCATAGCACC
>CAKZLT010000421.1 GCA_937127195.1 uncultured Saprospiraceae bacterium | reverse complement strand
ATTTCCAAAATGGCAAATGGCATTTGTGATAACGTTATTGTGGCTACTTATTTATCTGCTCGTTGCCCTGTTTTTTTTGCTCCTGCAATGGATTTGGATATGTGGGTTCACCCTGCAACACTTCAAAATGTTAGTAAATTGACCAGCTATGGTAATCATTTGATTCCTGTTGGGCATGGTGAATTGGCTAGTGGATTGGTTGGAGCAGGAAGAATGGCAGAGCCTGAAAATATTGTTGCTTATGTAAATGATTTTTTTGAAAAAGAAGAAACTCCAATAAAAGAGAAAAATATATTAATCACCGCAGGCCCAACTTATGAAGATATTGACCCTGTTCGCTACTTGGGTAATCGTTCGTCAGGAAAAATGGGCATTTGTATTGCAGAAGAAGCTGCAATACGTGGCGCAAATGTCACACTCATACTAGGTCCAACACACCTAAAAGTCCAGCATCCTAAGATTAAAGTAATCTCAGTAAGAAGTGCCGAAAACATGTATCAAGCTGCTAATCAACATTTTAAAAAAAATGATGTAACCATAATGGCTGCTGCTGTTGCAGATTACAGACCAAAAGAAATCGCGACTCAGAAAGTAAAAAAAGTAGAAGGAAATCTCAAAATCGAACTGGAGAGAACCAAAGATATTGCCGCCGAATTAGGTCGTCAAAAACGCAAAAATCAAGTAAATGTAGGTTTTGCGTTAGAAACGAACAATGAATTAGAAAATGCTCAAAAAAAATTATCTAAGAAAAACTTTGATTTTATTGTCTTAAATTCGTTACAGGATAAGGGCGCAGGTTTTCAACATGATACTAATAAAGTCACTTTTGTCGATTCTGACAATAATCGAACAGAATTTGAGTTAAAATCTAAGAAAGCTGTCGCTGCTGATATTTTGGATAAAGTGGAAAGTTACTTTATTTAAAATGCTTTTTATTCTAAAAATAGTCAAAACAATTATTTTATATGAACCGCGTAATCATTTCATTCTTATTTTTATTAGTTGTTGGTGTAACTAAAGCACAAGAGTTTAACGCTACCGTAAAAATTAATACCCCAAAATTACAAACTGCTGACCCTGCTATTTTCAAAACACTCGAAAAAGCAGTCAATCAGTTAATCACAGGAACAGCTTGGACAGAAGACGAATTTGAGGAATTTGAAAAAATCAATACCAATATTACAATTAACATTACTGAGGAAGTTTCTGCGACGAGCTTTAAGGCAGAGTTGTTAATTCAAGCAACTCGACCAATATTCAATACTTCTCAAGAAACTCAACTTTTTGCCATTAGCGATTCGAGGGTAAGCTTCTCCTACGAGCAATTTCAACCATTAGAATTCACCAAAAATGTTTATAGTAATAACCTTACCTCTATCATCTCATACTATTGTTACATGATACTAGGCTATGATTATGACACTTTTTCACCTAATGGCGGAACGCCTTATTACCAATTAGCACAAGACGTTTTGACCAATATTCCACCGAATATCGTTACTAGTGATGATGGTTGGAGTGCCGTAAAAGGTAAAAATAAAAACCGATATTGGTTATTAGAAAATGTGTTGAGTCCAAGAGTTTCATTAATGCGTAGTGCATTTTATGATTATCATTTGAGAGGATTAGATAGAATGACAGAAGATGTTGTAGAAGCACGTAAATCTATTGCGAATGCCCTTACCAAAATTTCACAAGTCAATCGTTCTTATCCAAATGCAATGATTGTTCGGCTTTTTGCATTAGCCAAAGGAGATGAAATCTTACAAATTTTTATTGTAGAAAATTATGCTGTTCGTAAAAAAATATATGATGCTATGATAAAAATTGATGCAACTAATGCCTCCAAATATGAACCTTTATTAAAACGATAAATATTTTCAGAATTAGAAAGGAACAAAAAGGAACAAAGTATCAAGACGCTTTGTTCCTTTTTGATTCTAAATTACTACTTCTACTTCTACTAGAAGTAATACTAATCCATCTTTAAAATTTGTATTAAGTTGAAAGTAGTCAGAAGGCGATTTTTGTGTAAAATTTCTAGTTGAACATACTTTCTTGGGTTTATTAAACTATTCGCCTTCTGACTTTTAACCACAATTTTAAATATGGATTAGTATAACTTCATTCATTTCATCCAAATCATTAGCAAAATTTCCATTCATCCCTTTCCTAATCACGCCTACATCTACCATTTTCAACTACTCTCAATCTGTGACAGAATAGCATTTTAGAAAAAACACTAAAAAATAAAAATATTCCCATTATGGGACACTTGTTTGCAAAAATCAATACAAGAAAAAAATACACTTGCAATATTTACTACAAACTGCCTTAAAAAGCACCATATCTTTGCTATATCAATTAAGAACAGTCAATAAGAATTAAGAATAACTACAACCGATTAAAGAAAGTAAGAATAACAATTAACTTTATTTTAAAAAAGATTAAGTATTTAACAAGTGTTTAATGTTTCAGTAAAGAAGATAAGTGAAATTAAAAGATTAAAAAGAACAAAGATTTAACCTAAATAAGAGAACTTATTTATTCACCTAAAATAATGAGCCGATGAAAAAGTCAATCATACATAGTCAAAAAACTAAATACCAAAATTGCATTCAATTCTACCTTATTCCTATTTTAGAATGAAGCATCACTTGTTAATTTGCAAGCACTCAATCATCATCAAATACCCGTGCGTTTCTATCGGTATTCAAATACCAAAATAGATTGCGCGATAGATTTTATTGTCTTTTTATAAAAAAGATACATCACAATAGGTGAATTAACAAAGTAAATACTAAAGATAATACTCCAAATAAAAGTATTATTTATCAACTATACTATAATATCTGCTCATCGCAGCAGCTACTTATTTTTAACTTTTTAAATAAAAAATACATTTATAAGGATTCTACTAGTACCAAAAATTGGAAGATTACAAACCAAAGTCTTTTTCAAACCAACAGATACACATGCCTTACTCCATAAACAGAGCTTTCATCCGAAGCATGTTTTTCCAGGAATTGTCAAATCCCAGTTGTTAAGGTTTGACAGAATTTGCTCTAAACAAGAGGATAAACGAAGAGCGGAAAAAACCCTTTTTACAGCACTAAAACAAAGGGGTTATTCAAGGTCCCTCCTCCGAAAAATAAACAAACAAGTCCAGCAGGACAAATTGATCCAAAAAACACCTGATGTGATAGACAAACATATCATTCCCTTGATCTCAGTGTACTCTCATTACACCAAACAGGTCAATCACATGGTAAAAAAGAATTTCAGGGAATTACTGGAAAACACCCCACTGGGAGATCGCTTCAAAGTCATCTCTGCTTATAAAAAAAAACCCTAACCTTAAAGACCTACTGGTTAGGACTAAACTAACTTCCCCATTAAATCACTCAAAAAAACCCAGGGGCATCAAGGTAACTAAAAACAGAACAACAGGGGCGGTGTATCAATTGCCACCAAATATTCCAATGACACAATCAAATTGTGTTTATGTCATCCGATGCAAAAAATGCCCCATGCATTATATAGGGGAAACACGTAATTCCCTGCGGACCCGTCTCTCCCACCACAAATATAACATTGTGCACAACCACAAGGCAGACACCCACCTGGTACAGCATTTCCAAAAACACGGTTTCGGAAATCTATACATGAGACCACTCCAACACCAACAGGACTGGACAACCCACCAAAGGAAAGAAGCAGAACAATACTGGATCACCAAACTGAACACAAAACACCCGAATGGTTTAAATGAAAAAGACAGTTTATAAACATGTCAACCCTGTTAAAAGTGTTTTGAAACATATGAACACAGTTCTTCCTAAATAAACAATTGTTATTCTATAACAAAGCGATGGATGTAACTGAAATGATACGATAAAACTTATATAACAAAATGTGTTATTTTACCTTTTATAAAGAGAATATTTTTTCTTTACTAATGTTGTCAGTACCCACACCTTGTTTGAAAGATTTAGGGTATAAAAAGTTGTTTGAAAGTTCACCTACCTTGTATATAAAAAAATTTTTAAAAAAACATTTTTTTTGAGAAAAAAATAAAAAAGAGGGAAAATGATGGCAATATGGGACGAATTCAAAGCCGAAAGCCGAAGAATGAAACCACCAGGTTCTATTCATGGCCAAAGCCCGAATAAGCCCAGCTCTGAATCCCTTTAGAAAAAACAAAATAGTAAAATTCAAAACAGAGGCACTGTTATTACTTTCCCTTTTCCTCTCCTCTCTTCTCTCATAGAGTTAGGGGAGTAGGGGGAGGCAGAATGTACAGCCTGGACCGACAGGGGAGAGTTTAGCCCAAACAGGCCTCTCTTCCTGATTCTCCTTCCCTTAAATATAGTTAATTTCTAACTCTTAAATATGTACCCTTTAATATTGAAAGTAAGACACTAATTTCAAATCCACACGAACAGAGAAAGTAGACTAGATTTTGATCCTTTTCCTCTCCTCTCTTCTCTTGTAAAGATGAGAGAGTAGGGGGAGGCAGGGTGTACAGCCCGGACCGGCGGGGGAGGGTTTAGCCCGGACAGGCTTCTCTCCCTGACTCTGCTTCCCTTGAATAAAATATATAAAAAAAATTTTTTTGAATAAATATAACTTACAAAAAATTTTTTTTGGTAATATTCAGAAAGGTGTTTTATTATGGGCACCTCCAAATTTGTATACACTTAATTATTTAGAAATTATCTGTCTTACAAAAATAAATATACCTACCTCAACAATGAAGATAGCGGACCTATACACACATAACAATAAAAAATATTCATTTTTATTTTTGAAAAATTTAGAAAAGTTTATTTAAAATAGGCCAATGTTCCCTTTATTATTGAAGGAAAGACAATAATTTCAGACCCACACGAACAGAGAAAATCGACACTGATTTTGATCCCTTTTTCCTCTCCTCTCTTCTCCCATGGAGATGAGAGAGTAGGGGGAGGCAGGGTGTACAGCCCGGACCGGCGGGGGAGGGTT
>CAKZLT010000420.1 GCA_937127195.1 uncultured Saprospiraceae bacterium | reverse complement strand
AACGAATAGCACTAGAGCCTTGGGTAAAGGTTCTTTTTAATTCAATGAAATTCAAATTACCAGCCAAGGATGTAATCACATCTAGTGCTAAAGGCTCGTCATCAATGGCAATTGCTCTAATTAAACTCATAAATCGTAGATTATCTGTACTTTTGTTCCTTTGGGTTTACCTGTTTCATCATACAAATCAATGATAGAGAAAGAGGCATTTTTGTTGCTAGAATGCTTCAAAAGCTCTAGCCGCTCTTTTGTAATTTGCAAACCAAAGGATTTATGTTTCGTGGAAGATTGCGAAAATTGCTTTGCTTTTTCTCTTCCAATTCCATTGTCTTCTATATTAATAACAATACTGTTTTCACCGTAAGATTCTACCGTTAGAACTACTTTTCCTCCAGCTTCTCGTTGCATCAATCCGTGCCATATCGCATTCTCGACAAATGGCTGTAACAATAAGGATTGAATCCGAACAGAAGAAAGGTCTAGCCCTGAACTAACTTTTATATCATAATTAAACTTATCCTGAAAACGCATTTGCTCAAACTCCATATATAACCGAATCGTATCCAATTCCTCTTTGAGTGAAATATCCTCCATTCTCGAAAAATTCAGAATAGAACGAATCAACCTCGAAAACTTTGTAATATAATCATCCCCTTTTTCTAAGTCATTATTCAAATAAAAAAGCCGAATAGAATTGAGGCAATTAAATATAAAATGAGGATTCATTTGTGACTGCAAGGCTCTCATTTTGACTTTATTCAACTCACTCAGTAACTCTGACTGACGACGTTCTGCTTTAGCTACTTCTGCCGTTTGAGTCATTTCTATTGCTTTTTTGGTTTGGATTTTGACTTCAGTTTCTAGCTTTGATTGCATTTCTTTTTGGAGTTTTTCGTTAAGTTGCAATTGCTCAATCAAAGCTTCTTTCGTTTTGAGTCGTTCGAGGTCATTTAGTCGAATTTGATAACCTAGTCCTAATGCAAAAATCATGACTTCAATCATTACAAATGGAGTCAAATAACCATAAAACCCACCCAACATTGAGGTTAAATTTCCAATTAGAAGCAACAAACTCCCAATAATAACGACCCAACCTGTACCTTTTACGCCTTTCCAAACCAAATAAATCAACATTCCTACCGAAAAAAGTGTAACAAATAAGAGTTCGTAAGTAAAAAAGTGTAGAATAAAAGGATGATATGGATTTATAATTAAAATGGTTATATATACAATGCCTGCCAAAAACAAAATATAAATATAGCCTATCATGAAGGGATATATTTTAGGATAATTTTCTTTTACATTCAAATAGGAAACAACAAATGCAGTGTAAAAAACACTAGACAAAATCATAAATCCATCATTGATTATCATCTTTAACAACGGCATTATTCCATTCCAAATATAAAAAACAAGCGGAATCCTATTGATGAAATAAACAAATAAAGTCAGTAGATATAAACCATAAATTAGGAAGGATTTTTCTTTATTAAAGCAATAAGTTAATATAAAATAGATAGATAAGCCAATCAAAAAACCTAAAAATATATTATAATAAATGCTCCAATAAGCTTGCCTTTTTAGTACTCCTAGCGGCTCCGAAGTTAATGTAACTCCCTGAACATCAATATTAGACGAAAGCAGTCGAACTCCCGTTCTTCCGAATGCTCTCATTTGTGCATAAATATATTTGGTCGTATCAATCTCAGAAGAATTAACCTCGCTCATGATACTTTGGTCGTAATATTCGTTAAACACTCGTCGGTCAAAAAGACCAATCGCTTCCATTTTATAACCTCCTTTTTTGAGCGGTTGATAGACTTTTAGGTGGTTCGTGTAAGAGAAAAAAATTCGATAATTAATCGGAAAAGGCAAAGTATCTATTACCTTAAATCGAAGCCAATAAGTATTTTGGGACGATTGCCTCGACTCAAGCGGGCGTGTCTCAAAAGGTTGGTTTTCAATATTTTGAATAGTGACTTCATTCGTGCTATCTACAAAAAGTCCAACCACATCATTTAATGGATAATAATAATCTAAATCCTCTATCGTTAGAATATTTTGACTATAAATAGGCGAAATCGCTATGATTAAAAATAAGGTGGATAATATTTGTTTGAATACTCTGATATAGTTTTCTTTTATTTTAAAAAAATATTTAATATTAAAAATAATAATATTTCATTACTGTTCAAAACAGATATTAAGGTTCTTTTTTTATAAAAAAGATAATCCTAACATTCCAATGACTTTTATATTAAAAAAACCTAAATTTGAAGCACACTAAAAGTAATTTACGTTTTTATGAAAATTCTCCGTTTACGCATTCAAAACTTAAACTCTTTAAAAGATGCTCACTTATTAGATTTTTCAAAAGAGCCATTTAAAGGAACTGGCTTATTCGCTATTACGGGCGATACTGGCGCAGGAAAAACTACTATTTTGGATGCAATGGCATTGGCATTGTATGGAAAAACGCCACGCGAACATGAAGGAGAAGTCATGACGCACGGCACAAGGGAAAGTATTTCGGAGCTAGAATTTGAAGTAAAAGGCAAAGCGTATCGTGCGTTTTGGAGCCAACGTCGTTCTCGTGGCAAGGTAGACGGAAATCTACAAGCAGCAACGGTTGAGCTTGCAGAAGTAGATTCTGAAAAAGTATTAGCAACGCAAGTAAAAAAGAAAGATGAGCTAATCAACTCAATTACAGGATTAGATTTTTCTCGCTTTACAAAATCGATGATGCTTTCTCAAGGACAATTTGCGGCGTTTTTAAATGCGGATACCAATGATCGCGCTGAACTGCTTGAAGAGCTAACCGGTACCGAGATTTATGGCCTGATTTCAGAAAAAGTCCATGAGCATTACACCGAGCGCAAGCAGGCTTTGGCGCGCTTGGAGGCGAAGGCTGAAGGTGTGGAGCTACTGAGTGATGAGCAGGTACAAGCACTTAGTGAGCAGCAAACTGAGTTGGCTACGCAAGAGCAGCTAAGCAGAACGCAGCTCAATGATTGGCAGGCTCATCGCGAATGGTGGATGCAGTTTAATCAGGCCCAAGAGTCACTAGCGCGCTGCTCTCAGCAATTTAATGGCGCACACGCTGAACAGGTAGCCGCCAATGACGATCTCGCTCGTTTGGCGCAAAGTGAG
>CAKZLT010000419.1 GCA_937127195.1 uncultured Saprospiraceae bacterium | reverse complement strand
GATATTTAGGTTATTGATTTTAGAATCATAATATTTTTGACCTAAAATTTTACTAGCCATTTTTAATCGTAGATAGGACATCAAAATTACAAAAGTTGTCCAATAGGCTTTTCTTACACGTCGTCGTCCAGAGTAATATTTTTTTTTCATGGCATATAATTTCTGATTCTTAGTAGATTATCAAAGAATCATCATTTCACAAAAATACAAATAGCTATATGTAAAGTCGTATTTTTTAGATAAGTTGCGGAATATTTTACCTTTATTGATAATTAATAAATTGAATACTGAGATGTAATTCAGTTATTTGTTTTCATTACCCTTTTACAAATAATATTATCATGGCTAAAGCCATTCTGTGTTATCTCAACTTTGAATGAGCTACAAACGTTTTTAGGTCTAAAGACCTTTTGCTAAAATAGCTTTAGCCATGGCAATATTCTGCAAAAAAAATTATGATGAATTGAAATATTCAGGAAGTAGAATTACATCGGAATATTGAATTAAACCTTGTTTTGCTTTTTTTATAAAAAAATAACTATGTCTTTAAAAATAACTGAACTATACCTTTACCCAATTAAATCATTGGGAAGAATAGCTTTAAAAACGGCTCAATTGAGTGATAGAGGATTTGAATATGATAGATTTTGGATATTGGTACGACCTGATGGTCAAGCAGTTACTCAACGCGAAAATCCTAAATTAGCTTTGTTTAAATTGTCTATGACAGAAAGTGATGTTATTGTAAAATATGAAAACAATGAATTAACAATACCTAAAATAAATTCGTCAGCAACTGAAAATATAACAACTGTTCTTTTTGGAAATGAAGTGATAGGCGTTCGAGAAGATGAAGTATTTAGTCAATGGTTTTCGGAGCAATTAGGCGAAGAAACAATTTTAGTTAGAAAATCTTTAACACATCGAAGAGTTGTGCCTAAGCATGAAGAATCAATCGTGAATTTCTCGGATTGTTGTCAATATTTAACGATTAGTGAAGCGTCTATGGCACATTTGAATAAAAAACTAGATGAACCGATTTCTATTCATCGTTTTCGTCCAAATATTGTTTTTTCGGGCGGAACGCCACATTGTGAAGATGATTTTAAAACTATTCAAATAGGAAAATCTACCTTTGAAGGAACAAAACCATGTGGTAGATGCAAAGTCACGACAGTTCATCAAGATACCGCAGAAAAAGGTGTTGAGCCACTAAAAACATTAGCAACCTATAGAAAACAAGGCAAAAAAGTTCTATTTGGTCAATATTTGAAATTGACAAGTGATGAAAATGCAACTATTGCTGTTGGGGATGAAATCAAATAGGCTTAATAAGATGATTTTTAAAAACTATATTAACTTTGCTCAAATAACTAATACACGGTTTCAAAAGTTTTAATGTTTCGTAACGCGACCGCTAACAAAAGCGGCTTTTAATAGTCGGGCGACGAGGCTCGTCGCGCTACGGTAGCTTTTTTTAAAAAACTTTTGAACCACTAGTAGAAATTATTAAAATTAATGACAACAGAAATTACATATTTTTTAGTAGGTATATTAATTGGTGGAATTATTGGTTGGTTATTGGTTCGGTTGAAGTCTCAAAACCAACCGATAAACGGAATAAATGAAGCTGAAATAGAAGCTAAATACATTCTAAAAGCAATTTATGAAAACTTAGAACAGCGTTTTAAAGTTTTGCAAAAAGAGCATAATTCCTTGAATAATGATTATTTATTAGTTAGTAAAGCCTTATCAGCAAAAGAGCAATACGCGGATAACTTGATGGATAAACTCCGAACTCAAACGGTTGAGTTATCTAAAATTCAAGACCAATTTACGCTTCAATTTGAGAATATAGCCAATCGATTACTAGAAGAAAAGAGTCAAAAATTTACCTATCAAAATCAAACACAACTCACCGCTATTTTAGACCCTTTGAAAGAAAAGATTAAAGACTTTGAACAGAAGGTTGAGCGAAATTATATGGAAAATTCTAAGGAAAGAGTTTCCTTAAAAGAAGAAATCAAACACTTGCGCGACCTAAATATGCAGCTTAGTCAAGATGCAAATCAGTTAGTAAACGCACTGAAGGGTGATAACAAAACACAAGGTGATTGGGGCGAGTTTCAGTTGGAAGTTTTGCTCGAAAAATCAGGTTTAGAGAAAGGTGTACATTTTCAAACGCAGTTGAGTTTCAAGGATGAAGCAGGTTTTCAGAAGCGACCAGATTTTATTATTAATTTGCCAAGTAATAAGCATTTGATAATTGACTCAAAGGTGTCTTTAAAAGCCTATGAGGCGTATTTTAATACAGAAGACGAGCAAGAAAAAAAGGTCTATATTAAGGCACATTTGGATAGTTTGCGTAGTCATATTCGTGATTTGAGTAGTAAAAATTATACTCGATTGTATCAAATTAATTCTCCAGATTATTTATTGATGTTTGTGCCTATTGAACCCGCTTTGGCAACCGCATTACAGGAAGATAATTCCATTTTTTTGGATGCTTTGGATAGAAATATTGTGATAGTGACAAGTTCGACGCTTTTGGCAACTATGCGAACGGTTTCTTATATTTGGAAGCAAGAAAAACAAAAACGCTCGGTGCTAGAAATAGCTAAACAAAGTGGTTTGTTATATGATAAATTTGTAGGTTTTGTGAATGATTTGAAAGATCTTGGTAAGACGTTGGATGACGCGAGA
>CAKZLT010000418.1 GCA_937127195.1 uncultured Saprospiraceae bacterium | reverse complement strand
ATTGTCTAACTTAGAGTGTACAAACATAGAGAACTATTTTTATAAAACAGGTTATTTTTAACTTAATTTTTTCCCAAATAACAAAAGAAGGTGTTCTCATAGTGTGGCTGCCCTTACAGTACCTAACGAGGTAAGTAGGGCAGTTTTTTTATGCTTTTTTTAGAAAAAAACATAAAAAACTAAACCGTAGAATTCTGAATTCGATATTCTCCTGTTTAAAAATTCTGTTTCAAACAACTTTCATTAATTTCTCCGATATTCTTACAACCTGCCAAGCCCATTGTCAGTTCAAAATCTGCTATAAAATTCTTCAAAATAGTCTCGACTCCTAACTCGCCAGCTACTGCCAAACCATAAACGTAAGGTCTGCCAATACAAACCGCGGTTGCTCCTAATGCCAAACATTTAAAAACATCTGCGCCACTACGAATCCCACTATCAATTAGCACAGGTATTGCTCCGTTGACACTTTTTACGATAGGCGACAACATTTCTATAGTTGATACAGAACCATCAACTTGACGACCTCCATGATTAGAAACAATAATGCCATCCATTCCATATTCAACCGCTTTTTTAGCATCATCTGGATGCAAAATACCTTTCAAAAATATAGGTAAATCGGTGCATTCTCTAAGAAATTGTAACTCCTTCCATTGCAGAGAAGGACGTGAATAAGTATTTATAAAAGTCTTAATAGCTTTTAGCATTCGCTTCAAATCACCATTAGATTTAGAACGAACTTGTAAAATATGATTAATCGTTTTCCAGTTTATTTTCGGCTTGATTTGAGTGGCATTCTCATCTTCTGGCTCATCCAACATTGCCTGAAAAATAGGGTCAGAAAGATACTGTGCGATACCTTTTCCTTTCAGAAAAGGCAAATAAGCAGCATCTAAATCTTTGGTTCTCCAACCAAGCATCGTTGTATCTAATGTAACGACAATTGCTTCACAACCTGCTTTTTCGGCACGTTGTACTAAGCTTTTCACTAAGTCATTATTTTTACTCCAATAAAGTTGAAACCACCTCGACTCATCTCCCATCACAGCAGCGCAATCTTCCATCGGCACCGATGCTTGATTCGAAAAAATCATTGGAATCTTTAGTTTAGAAGTTGCCTTTGCGACAGCAGTATCTGCTTCTTTGTGTGCCAATTCTAGCACGCCAATTGGACAAGTTAAAAAGGGTGTTTCATATTTTTTTTCTAGCAATTGTATAGAAATATCTCTTTGACTTACATCTCGTAGCATACGCGGAACGATACTCCATTTTTCAAAATCATTTCGATTGCGTTTCATCGTCTTTTCTAAACCTGCTCCAGCACTGATATAAGCATACGCCTCATTTGATAATATTTGT
>CAKZLT010000417.1 GCA_937127195.1 uncultured Saprospiraceae bacterium | reverse complement strand
ATCAATGTTTGAAAACGCGTTCTTACCACTCGCTGAATAATTCGACGAAATAAACGAGTTACTAAGAAGTGTAAGATCCAAGCTAAAAACAATAACAAGCTAATCCCTATGTATTGCCATATTTTTAACCCAAAAAATTTATAATTATCCGAATGTGGAATAAGTCTTAATAAAACATCTGTTCCAAATGGATAAACTTGTCTATGTAATTTTGGAATGCGTTCAATTGTTTCCTCTGAATACAACCATATATCTCCGACCTTTTCGACATAAACTTCGGGTAATTCATTTGGAAAAAGAACATAGATATTTCCCTTCGCCAACGAATCTCTATAATTCGCCTCGCGTGGCAATTGACTCAATTTTACCCTTAGCCCCTTTCCATCCAAAATTTGTTTAAGTTGAATAGTTCGTTGCTTAAGTTTTGGAGTTTCCTCAGGAAGTGCCTTCATCGCTTTATCTATATCATAACGCGCATCTGATTGCAAAAACCATAAATGCGTATGAATAGTATGATAAGGTGAACTCAAACTTACCGTATCTACATCACTCTGAGAAAATCCTAAAAATGGTATTAATAATAAGACTAGTAATAATCTTTGCTTCATTATCTTTTAATTCTACTTTGATTTTTAAAAAAGTATAATTTGGTTGCAAATATACGGCTTAGTTCATCAGTAAGTTTCGATTACAATAAACTTAATATCAAAGCAAGTCAATAAAATCATAATTTCGACTTCTTCAAATTATTATAAAACCAAGAATTCTATTGAATATCCTTATAAATGCCTATTTTTTTTCTTTTGATTAAAACATTTTCATATAATTATTTCGATTATTGAAACACTTTACTATATTTACAATGTATTGACAATCATAACTACCTCATTACTAACACATTATAAAAAAACATAATGTATTATTTTTTAGTTATCAATACTAATGCTAACAATTATTTTTAAAAAAAATAAAACGAAAAATCATGGCAGGTGGACCAAATCCAGGTGTTAAATATTACACGCTAGACGACATTATTAAAATCAAAGAAGACTGTGAAAAAACAGGAGCAATGATTCCTTTTGGTTTCGATACGCACCCTATGCTATTCACAGATCCAAACACTAACGGTGTTGTAGAAGTTTTTGCTCAAGATATTATTGTAGATATAGGACATAAAGTTGGTGATACTAAATATCCTGGTACTACTCAAGAATTTACTTCTGACAATCAATTGATTATTACTACTAAAGGTGGTCAAAAATTGAATTGGAAAGAAGCAACTTCTTATTATAGAGTAGAACTTTCTGTTCTTCAGAATGATGGTTTTTCTCCAGATATTCAAATATCTAAAGGATACTGGTTCAAGAAAGAATGTATGGGAAGTATTGGTTGTCACTTTGATTGGAGTATGGTTAGTTGTACTAACATTGCTCGTCTTGATGGTGGTAAGTAGTATTTTTATTCTAATAAAATTAAAAAGTCCGTTTTGCAATTGCAGAACGGACTTTTTTTGTTGTACCGTCGAATTTATTCGACGACTTGCCACCTAGTCGAATAAATTCGACGGTACTCAAAACCCTATGCTTCATCCAAGAAAGAATAACGGTAATCTTTAGGAGAATTAAAGTTTTCTTTGATAGTACGCGCATTCAACCAACGATATAAGTTCATAATAGAACCTGCCTTATCATTCGTTCCAGAAGCACGACCACCACCGAAAGGTTGCTGTCCAACTACAGCTCCTGTTGGCTTATCATTGATATAAAAGTTACCAGCTGCATTGCGTAATTTTTCAACTGCCGTCTGAAGTGCATATCTATCTTTAGAGAAAACAGCTCCTGTCAAAGCATAAGGAGAAGTCTTATCTAAAATATCTAAAGTCTCTTCAAACTTGTCATCTTCATAAACGAAAATAGTCAATACAGGTCCAAAAAGTTCCTCTTTCATAGTTGCATAATCTGCCTTGTGTGCTTGAATAACTGTTGGCTCAATGAAGTAACCTTCTGTTTTATCAAATCCTCCACCTGCTACGATTGTTGCATCATCATCTCCTTTTGCTGCTGTGATTGCAGTACTTATTTTGTCAAATGCACGCTCATCAATTACCGCATTAATAAAGTTGGAAAAATCCTCAGGAGTTCCCATTTTCATTGTTGCTATATCTTTGCGCATACCTTCTTTCACATAATCCCACATACTTGCAGGAACATAAGCACGAGAAGCCGCTGAGCATTTTTGACCTTGATATTCAAATGCACCACGACTCAAAGCCGTCACAACTGCTTGCTGATCTGCTGAAGGGTGAACCATTACGAAGTCTTTTCCACCTGTTTCACCAACGATACGCGGATAAGCTTTATAGTTATGAATGTTTTCACCGATAGTTTTCCACATATATTGGAAAGTCTTCGTACTTCCTGTAAAGTGTAAACCTGCCAAATCTGGAGAATTGAAACAAACTTCTCCAATTGTTGGTCCATCACCGAAAACCATATTAACTACACCTGCTGGCAAACCTGCTTCACGGAAAATTTCCATAATAACACCTGCTGAATAAATTTGAGTATCAGAAGGTTTCCATACAGCAACGTTACCTAACATTACTGGCGTAGCAAATAAATTAGCACAAATAGAAGTAAAGTTGAACGGAGAAACCGCAAAAACAAAACCTTCCAAAGCGCGATATTCTAAGCGATTCCAAACTCCTGGAGAGTTTGCTGGTGGTTGCTGGCTGTATATTTCCACCATATATTGAGCGTTGAACTTCAAAAAGTCAATC
>CAKZLT010000416.1 GCA_937127195.1 uncultured Saprospiraceae bacterium | reverse complement strand
CCATTGGCATCGGCGGAATTCCCGTCAAAATAAATTCACCTAACTTTCGATTGTGAGTTACTAAATCTCTTTCTCCCTGAAAAACCGCAACTTTCAACTTCGTCTGACCATCAACCGAAGTCGTGTATTGACGAGCCGAACGATTGGGTACTTTCGAATTTCGAGGAATAATCGTATCCATCAATCCACCAACCGTTTCGATGCCTAACGAAAGCGGCGTAATATCTATTAATAGTAAATTTTTATTATTACCAGCCAATACATCTGCTTGAATAGCTGCCCCTTTTGCCACTACTTCATCAGGATTAAGCGAGTCGTTGACCTCTTTTCCAAAAAAAGTAGCAACAGAAGATTTAACCAAAGGAATGCGCGTAGAACCGCCAACCATTACAACGCTATCAATCTCTGGCACATTGATTTCGGCATCTTTCAAAGCATTTTTACAAGCCTTAATCGTTCTATTGACTAATGGTTGTACTAATTCATTGAACTTTTCGAGTGTTATCTCAATATTTAAACCGTTGATTTCACTTTTAAAAGTATCTGTTGATGACAATACTTTTTTAGCTTCTTCGGCTAATAATCGCACTTTTTGAGAAAAATTCTTATCCGTAGATAACAGTTCCTTATCTATATTATAAGTATCTACCCAATAATCTATAATCGCTCTATCAAAATCATCGCCACCCAGAAAAGTATCTCCGTTGGTCGAAAGCACTTCAAAAATGCCATTATCTATTTGTAAAATGGAAATATCAAACGTTCCGCCTCCGAGGTCATAAACAGCAATTGTCTTTGTTTCATCAGCTTTCAAGCCGATTCCATACGCCAAACTTGCCGCCGTTGGTTCATTGACAATTCGTAATACATCGAGACCAGCTAGTTTGCCTGCGTCGCGCGTTGCTTGACGTTGCGCATCATTAAAATAAGCAGGCACAGTAATCACAGCCTTGCGAACCGTCGCGTCTAATACTTTTTCAATGCGCTTTTTGAGCGATTCTAATATAAAAGAAGATAATTCGATTGGTGTATAAAATTTATCTCCGACGCGAACTTTGACTAGTTTATCCTCATCCTCATTGATAATTTTATAACCAAAATACTGCTCTACTGATTCTACGTCATTGAAAGATTTCCCCATCAATCGCTTCACCGAATAAATCGTATTTTCTGGTTCAGTGACCAATTTTTGCTTCGCCTCCTCTCCTACTAACGTGCTTCCATCTGCTTTAAAATGCACCACTGAAGGCACTAAAGTATTTTTGCCATTTTCGTCTTTGACTGCGACCGATTCGCCATCTTTGATATAAGCGACCAAACTATTGGTTGTCCCCAAATCAATGCCCACTATTACATCGCTGTCCTTAGCGATTGTTCCTTTCTTTAAGTTGATTGCAAATTTTGCCATAATAATATAATATCGACTTTCTATTTTTTATTTTGATACTTAGACTTCTTCGTCGAATCAATTCGACGGTACTAAGGAATGCAAAGGTAACAATAAAACGCTTAGAGATGTTTTGTCGAGTATTTTTAAATGTTAGTGCTATTTTTTCGTAAAAAAAGAAATAATCCTATACATTTAAGGTATTGAAACAATCTTAAAACTATTTTAGAAAAAAAATTAAAAAAATACTTCCTGTAAATTTTACAAGCTTTTTTTATTTTTTCTAAAAGGTTATCTCAAAACTTACATTCTTTGGTTTTAAAACGCCAAAGAACCAAAACTAAAAAGAATGGATATAGGAGAATTAGTGAGCAATGGTGGTATAGTATTTATAGGTTTAGCCTTTTTTCTTTTGATAACAGGCTTATTTACAGTCAAGCAACAGTCAGCAGCATTAGTTGAGCGATTGGGTAAATTTCATAGTGTTCGTCATGCAGGACTTCAGTTCAAAATTCCTGTAATTGATAAAATTTCGGGACGTGTAAGTTTAAAAATCCAACAGTTGGATGTATTAGTAGAAACTAAAACGCGTGATGATGTATTTGTAAAATTAAAAGTATCCGTTCAATTTTATGTTTTGAAAGAAGCGATTTATGATGCATTTTATAAATTAGATAATCCTCATGACCAAATTACCTCTTACGTTTTTGATACTATCCGTGCGGAAGTTCCAAAAATGAAATTGGATGATGTATTTTTAAGAAAAGATGATGTTGCAATTGCTATTCGTAGAGAATTGGAGGAAGCAATGCGTGAATATGGTTATGGTATTGTGAAGGCGTTAGTGACTGATATTGACCCTGATCAAGCCGTTAAAAATGCAATGAATCGTATTAACGCGGCTGAGCGTGAAAAAATCGCTGCTGAATATGATGGTGAAGCAGAACGCATTAGAATTGTAGCAAAAGCAAAAGCGGATGCAGAAAGTAAGCGTTTGTCTGGTCAAGGTATCGCAGACCAGCGTCGTGAAATTGCAAAAGGTTTGGAAGATTCAGTTCAGGTATTGAATCAAGCGGGTATCAACCCACAAGAAGCTTCTGCTTTAATTGTAATTACACAACATTATGATACGCTTCAAGGAATGAGTGAAAATGTAAACTCGAACTTAATCTTAATGCCAAACACTCCTTCGGCAGCAGCAGATATGTTGACTACTTTGACTACTTCATTGGTTGCTTCTAACCAGATTAGTAGCAAAATGGAAGAAGTTCCTGCTAAGAAATAAAAGCCTAGTTTGATTTTTATTTTTATAAAAAAGCCTTTAATCATTGTAAAAAATGGTTAAAGGCTTCTTTATTTAAAATGTTTAATCTTAAGATATTATAAAGTCGTGGTTAAAAATCAGAAGAATCACGTTCAACTAGAAATTTCACACAAAAATCACCTTCTGATTGCTTTCAGCTTAATACAAATTCTGAATGAGTATTAAGCACGTGAGCAAAAGTAATGACGTACTTATTACTTTTCTATAAAACCTAGTGACACCGAATTAATACAATATCTTAATCCTGTCGGCTGTGGACCATCTTCAAAAACATGACCTAAATGTCCATCACAGCGTTGACAAAGTACTTCTGTTCTTTTCATTCCATAAGAAACATCTGACTCTTCTGCCACATTAGTATCATTGATTGGCGCGTAAAAACTAGGCCAACCTGTTCCAGATTTGAATTTTGTCTTGGAAGAAAAAAGTGGTAATTCGCAAGCCTTACAAACGTAAGTTCCCTTTTTTTTATTCTTTAACAAATCTCCTGTAAAAGCTCTTTCCGTTCCCTTTTGACGAAGAACATAGAACTCTTCTGATGTCAATGTTTGTTTCCACTCCTTATCTGACTTCTTGATTTTAATCAAAGTATCAGCAGAAGACATTGCTGCTAATTGAGCATTTGACATTTTATTTGATACCGTTTTACTAGAATTTGTGGTGCATCCCCAGCCTACCAAAACGGCTAATATTATTAATAGTCTCATTTAATGGTTGTTTTATTCTGTGAATAAATTTACACTAAAAGACAATTACTATATTTAAAATGTTCTACTTGACTAGATTTTTAACCTACAATTAACTTAAGCCCTATACGTTTTTAACAATACAATTCGCCAATCATTTTAAGCGTAAATATATTGCTTAATTAATTTTTTTTCTTGAAAATGTTTCTTCAAAATCGCTTCTAAGTATTTCTGGTCAATTTCATCAAAAGCCGCCTTTGAAGTACTATCAAGGTCAAAAACGCCAATCAATTCGTTATTTTCATCCAAAACAGGTATAACAATTTCTGAATTAGTACTCGCATCGCAAGCTATATGCTCAGGGTCAGCATGCACATCTTTTACAATTTGAGTCGTTCGTAGCCTTGCTGCTCGACCACAAACACCTCTTTCCATATTAATATGTAAGCACCCCAGCGTTCCTTGATAAGGTCCAACAATTAACGCATCAGCATTTATACAATAAAAACCTATCCAAAAATAATTAGGGAAATTATCTTTAATCATGCAGTTTATTGTAGTCATTTTCAAAATCATATTCGTCTCATCAGCCAAAATTGCGTCAATTTCTTTAGTCGCTTTTTGATAGGCCAGTCTTTTTTCTTCTTTTGTCATTTTTATTTTTTTTATAAAAAATATTCAATCAAGCCATTTTTACACCACAAATATCACACAAAATCAATGAAAGTATTTGTTCGTTCTCTGACATTCTATTTACAAACAATAGCCATTTTTATAAAAAATAAATTCCTACATCTTACCATTATAACCAGTGAACAATTCAACAACTATTTCCGATTATTTCGGAATCTACATATATAGTAATTTTTATTGTTAGATTAATTGATGGCGTAACTCTTTTGAGTTACGCCCTTTTTCGTTGAGAATACTATCTTTGCCTCAATCGTCGATTATTAAAACGTTTTTATAAAAATGAAAAAAATACTTCTCTTCATCTTGCTAGCCAGTATAAGTTCTCTAAACATTAATGCCCAGCATTCAGCATCTCAAAAAAGCATTTCACAACTAAAAAAGGATACAACTACTTCCATTTGGAAACAAGCAATTGCTCCAGTCACTTTGATTAGTTTTGGCATATTAGCCAATAATAGTTCTTTTGAAAAAGAGTTCCAAATTAATTTGCGCAATCGAGTAGGAAATGATTTTCAGTTAGGAATTGATGACTTTTTGCCTTTCGTTCCAACTGCCCAAATGTATTTGGCGGATTTGGTAGGTATCGAAGCCCGCAATCACTGGTTTGACCAATCCAAATACGCTTTTGCTTCTACTGTTCTTTCAATGTCAATGACTTATTCTATTAAGTATTTGGTTCAAAAAACTCGCCCAGATGGAGAAAACTTTGCTTTTCCGTCAGGTCACACCACTTTTGCTTTCTCTAATGCCACTGTTTTACTAAAAGAATTTCAAAGCACTAGCCCAATTCTGGCGTATAGCGGTTATCTTTCTGCCGTTTCAACGGGAACACTTCGCGTTACCAATAACAAACATTGGATTTCTGACGTGCTAATTGGTGCAGGAATTGGTATTCTAGCAACGGAACTTATTTATCATTTTGAACCTTTAAAGAGTTGGAATCCATTTTTAAAAAAGAAAAATATGACGCTATTACCACAATTAGATGCTAGTAGTTATGGTTTTTATTATGCTTGTCGGATTTTATAATTTTCAATTCATTTACAAATAGTTTTATATTTATTTTGCTACTTTAGCAATGACATTAAAACATTAGATAATGTATCATCAATAGGGATTCGATGGTACTTTTCAAAAAAATATCCTTGTGGAATATAACATTACAATCGTATTAGTCATTGTGACTGCATTGACCTCTTACAGGGCTTTTACAGACCGAATTTTAAAAGAAAATTTCCTTTTTAGACCTGCTGCCATGAGCAACAGTAATCAATGGTATCGCTTTCTGTCTCATGGTTTAATTCACGCAGATTTCACACATTTACTCTTTAATATGTACGTTTTGTATGTATTTGGTGATATTGTAGAATTGCTATTTGGAGCTTATTTTGGAGTTGTAATTGGCAAAGCATTGTTTGTTACGATGTATGTCACTGCTTTGGCAGCCGCTTCGATTCCTAGTTATTTTCAGCATAAAGATAACTATTCTTACTCTGCTTTAGGTGCTTCTGGAGCAGTTTCAGGTATTATGTTTGCTTTGATTTTCTTCTCGCCTTGGCAAATGTTTTATCTATTTTTCATCATTCCTTGTCCAGCTATTTTGTTTGGAATTGGCTATTTATGGTATTCCAATTACATGGCAAAACGCGGAATGGATAATGTTGGACATGACGCGCACTTTTGGGGTGCAGTATATGGTTTTGCATTTACTTTTATAACTGCTTTAGTCATTCAGCCAATACTCGTAAGTTCTTTCTTTGAGCAATTATATCAAGGGATTTTGATTACTAATTGGCTTCAATAAAAATTCATCATCTAAATAAATAGGCTTTAAATCGCATCAAAAAGCCCTTTTGTCGTATAATATTGTAATGTTATTTAAAAAATGATAGTTTGCTTTAAGGTAGAAAAAAGTTACTTTTTTAATTGTTAAAAAAATATATGAAGTTTAATCCAATTGAACTATTAAAGAAAGTTAGAAGTCAAAGTTCTAATTTGAAGGATTTTAAATTTGAAAAAAAAATGGATAAAGAAAAGCGTACAGAAGCAGCGAATTCTATTATTCGTAATCATATTATATGGTCAATGGGAACGGGTTTTATTCCTGTGCCTATCGTTGATTTATTTGCAGTAAGTGCTGTTCAGCTTGACATGATTCGTCAGTTGAGCAAAGTATATGAGCTCGACTTCAAGGAAACCGAAGGAAAAGCAATTATCACTTCTTTGACTAGTTCTAGTCTGGCACGATTGGGTTCGAGAGCGGCCTTGAAGCTGATTCCTGGTCTTGGTTCTATCGTTGGTGGTGTTGCGATGTCCGTTCTTTCTGGTGCTTCAAGTTACGCACTTGGAGAAGTTTTTAAAGAACACTTTGAAACTGGTGGAACATTTTTGGACTTCGACCCAGGACGCTTGAAAAAGTATTATCAAGAGAAATTCGAAAAAGGTAAAAAGGTTGCGCGCGATATAAAAGAGGAAGAAGAACGTAAAAAACAAGAAGGTCAAACAACAACGACTGGCGGTTTTTCTAAAAATTCAACATCCGAAAACAAGGATTCTGCACAAGCTTTTGCCGAAGAAATCCTTGAAGAAAGTGAGGCTTTTTCTAATGACGAATCACAAGAAGTTCCTGTTGAGAAAGCAAAAATAGCCAATGATAGTGAAGATCTAGCGACAATTATTGCCAAAATCAAAGAGTTAGCTCAACTGAAAGAAGCTGGTATTTTGACAGATGAAGAATTTCAGCAAATGAAATCTAAAGAGTTAGCCAAATACTAAATCGCTTTTTACTTTTTTATAAAAAGTAGAAATAAGAAAGCGGCACAGTCAATTCATTACCATTCTGTTGGAATGGTAATAGCTTTAAAATTACTAAGGTAGTTTTGAAGTCAGTATTCATTGAGCCGTTTCGAAAGAAACAACAAAACTTTAATTGAAGAGTTTGATCATGGCTCAGATTGAACGCTGGCGGCAGGCCTAACACATGCAAGTCGA
>CAKZLT010000415.1 GCA_937127195.1 uncultured Saprospiraceae bacterium | reverse complement strand
GTTATCGGAAATATTTTATCAAAAAGTACCGACACTATTAACCTGACTGACTACTTAGGTTGAAATATATCGTTTTAAGATTTAAAAACAAAAACATTTGGCGCATCGCTTTTTTACCATTATATTTGAAAAGGTAAACAATCAACAACCTGTGTATTCTATTTTATAAAAATATATCATATTCAATGAGCCAAATTCCAAATCCTCAAATTGACCTAGCATTTGATTATATTCAAAATACCAATAAAAATATCTTCCTAACAGGAAAAGCAGGTACAGGAAAAACTACCTTTTTGCGTCGTGTCAAAAAAGAAATCGTCAAACAAATGGTCGTCGTAGCTCCGACGGGTGTTGCTGCTATCAATGCACAAGGAATGACCATTCATTCCTTTTTTCAGATGCCTTTTGGCCCATTTATTCCAGACGCGCCACAGGATGCGAGCCGACAACGCCGCTTCAATAGCGACAAATTAGACCTTATTCGTAGCCTTGATTTATTGATAATTGACGAAATTAGTATGGTTCGTTCTGACCTTTTGGACTCAATTGATGATGTTTTGAGAAGGTATAAAGATGCTTCAAAACCATTTGGAGGAGTTCAATTATTGATGATTGGAGATTTGCATCAATTGCCGCCTGTGGTCAAAAGAGATGAGTGGAATTTGCTAAGTAAACATTATAGCACACCTTATTTTTTTGGGAGTTTGGCACTTCAAAAAACGGATTCTTTAACCATTGAGTTATTACATATTTATAGACAATCGGATAGCTTTTTTATTGATTTGTTGAATAAAGTCCGTAATAACCAAATGACCACCGAAGTCCTAGAAGCGATTAATAGTCGCTACATTGAGGACTTTAAACCCAAAGAAAAAGACGCTTATATTACGTTGACTTCGCATAATAAAACGGCTTACGAAATCAATAATTCCAAGTTAAAAGCAATTAATAAACCTTTGCATTCTTTTAAGGCGGTTATAAAAGATAAATTTCCAGAACACACTTACCCGACCGAGGAAGTTTTGGAATTTAAAATTGGCGCGCAAATCGTTTTTATAAAAAATGATTCTTCGTACGAAAAGCGTTTTTATAATGGAAAAATAGGTAAAATAGAAGCCATCGAAAGCGATAAAATACTCGTTCGATGCCCAAATGAAAGCGAATTAATTACCGTTTCGCAAGTGACCTGGGACAATATTCAATACAGTTTGGATGCAACAACCAAAGAAGTTTCGGAAGATATTATTGGTTCATTTACACAATATCCATTGAAGTTGGCTTGGGCGATTACTATTCACAAAAGTCAAGGTTTGACCTTTGAAAAAGCCGTTATTGATGCACAATCCGCTTTCGCTCACGGTCAAGTTTATGTGGCATTGAGTCGTTGTAAGAGCTTTGAGGGGATTGTTTTATTATCAAAAATCGGCTACGGAAGCATCAAAACGGATAGAGTAGTTAGCAACTATTCGGAGGAAGCCAGCAAAAACCCACCAAATCAGGATAATTTGCAAATCGCCAAACGCGATTATCAACAAATGTTGATTCGTGAATTATTTGATTTTAGAAAAATAGCTACCAGTTTAAAATCTGTTCATCGGGTACTTTGGGAAAACGAAAGCAAATTTGCCATTTCTCCAATCACGGCTTTTGATAGTTTCCAAACGCAGTTACAAGCCGAGGTAGTGAATATTGCGCACAAATTTCAACCCAAATTAGATGCTTATTTTCAACAAGGATTGATACCAGAAAACCACGAAACACTCTTGGAGCGCATCAAAAAAGCAAGTGTTTATTTTACAGATAAATTAGCCAAAGAATTTTTGCCAACACTCAAACGCCTACCAATAGGCACAGATAATCAGGCAACTCAAAAACAAGTAGCAGCAAGGTTTACTTTTCTTGAAAAAGGGCTTTTTACAAAAAAAGAATGCTTTTCGACGATTCAAACAGGTTTTACAACTCAAAAGTATATCAAAACTAAAACGAATGCGGACTTAAGGTTTCAAGCTTATAAACGAGAAACTGCCGTTAATTCTATTCTTAAAAATGTACCAACTGGCACAACGCACCCCAAACTATACGCGCAACTCTTGCAATGGCGCAACGAACAATCTGACGCGCAAGGTTTGACTCCTTATGAAGTATTGCCAACGAGAGCGTTGCATGAATTGACAGAACAGCTACCGACAGATACCGCTAGTTTGCTCAAAATCAAAGGAATAGGCAAAGTAAAAGCAAGGCACTATGGCGCGGCAATAGCTGATATGATTGATGCTTATTGTTTAGAAAATAACATTTCATCAGAAATGAAGTTGATGTTCGCCCCGAAAACCAAGAAGAAAAAACAAGATACTAAGAAGGTTTCTTTGGATATGTTCAACGCAGGAAAGGATATTGAAACCATCGCCTCGGAGCGACAACTCAAAGAAAGTACCATTCAAGGGCATTTGGCGCACGCGATTGGCTTAGGGCATTTGAGTGTGTTTTTGGTTATGGAAAGGGAGTCCGTTGATGAAGTGGCAGCTTTTTGTTTGGAAAAGAAAACGACTTCTAGCGCAGATGTTAAAGCGCATTTTGATGATAAATATACTTATAATGAAATCAAAATGTTATTGGCACATTTGAAACGGAATGGAGTTTAAGAGGTGTATTTGTCTTGATATTGGCTGCCAGTAGGCAAAAAAATAAAAATAATTATCTTTACAGCAAAAAATAAATGAGGTCAAAATTAACTATAAAAAGATTAAAAGAAGCAGCAAAACAATTCTGCGAATTAGAATCTGCATTTAAAAATAAAGAACTATTTGGAGTTACTGATGGTAAAGCTGTTGGAACTTATATTGAACATAAATTCCAGAAATATTTAGATAAATTATATACTTATCAAAAAGGTTCTTCGTCAAGAGGTATTGATTTGCCTAGTAATACAATTAAGGGAGTAGGAAAAAAATAACCTACCAGTCAAACTTATTATTTTTCATTTATACTTTGTTAAAAATACTCGCCTTAGCGATGCTAGGACTGCGTTTTTTGCCTCGTCTAAATAAAAAACAACGTTGTTCTTTGTGGTAGCTTATTTATTGCCTACTCCCTAACGCGTTAATTTTAAAAAAATGCCACGACCAAAATCAAAAAGTGAATTATTAAGGTTGAGTCAAGAGAATTACGAAAAGTTATTGAGTCTAATTGATAGTTATTCTGATGAAGAGGTAATTCAGGATTTTCGGGAAGGAGCAATGAATCGAAATATTCGGGATGTTTTAGCGCATTTATATCATTGGCATACGATGCTAAAAATATGGTACACTATTGGAATGAAAGGCGAAAAGCCAGATATGCCAGCGAAGGGATACAAATGGAATAATCTTTTGGCGTTGAATAAAAAAATTTGGGAAATGTACCAAGATGTTCCATTAGAGCAAGCCAAAGAGTTACTACATCAATCACATACAGAAGTACAAGGGATTATTCATAAACACTCCAATGAAGAACTTTTTGAGAAAAAAAGATATAAATGGACAGGAAGTACTTCAATGGGGGAATATTTGATTTCAAACAGCTCAAGCCATTATGCTTGGGCAATCAAGTTGATAAAAAGAGGAATGAAGTAAGCAAAATCATAGTAATCTTTTGTGCTTCAAAGTTATTTTTTATAAAAAAATAGAGAAAATGTAATTTTTATAGAAAATGCACGACTTATGGTTTGAATGGTTAAATTAATTAAATTTGCACCATATTTAAAAAACCTTTTGAAAAAAGAATATTAAATCTAAATAAGATATGCAATTAGGATTTTTTATCATTTTGACTATTATTGGTCATGTTGGTTTATATAAAATGTTTGAAAAAGCAGGTGAAACAGGTTGGAAAGCATTTGTGCCTGTTTTGAATAAGTTCGTTTGGTCGGATATGATTGGGCGACCGCATTGGCGATACGTGTTATTATTGATTCCAATTGTCAATTTATTTGTATTGGCAGGAATGATTGTAGATTTGGTTAAGTCATTTGGTAAGCATTCTTTCTTAGACCATGCGTTAGCAGTTGTATTTGCACCAGCTTATTTTGTTTATTTAGGTTTTTCTAAAAAAGAGAAATATGTTGGAAAAGGCTATATTTTAGAAAAAGAAAATCCAACAAAAAAAGGCCCTTTAAGAGAATGGTCAGAGGCAATTATCTTTGCGGTTTTTGCAGCGACTTTTATCAGAATGTTTTTGATAGAAGCTTATACTATCCCGACACCTTCGATGGAAGGTTCACTTTTGGTGGGAGATTTCTTGTTTGTAAGTAAGGTAAACTATGGTTCTCGTGCACCTGTTACGCCTATTCAATTTCCTTTGGTTCATAATACATTACCAGGCTCAAAAACGGAGTCTTACTCTAAAGCGATACAATGGCCTTATTATCGTTTGCCAGGATTTCAGAAAGTCAAACGCTACGATCCAGTGGTTTTTAACTTTCCAGAAGGTGATACCGTAGCGATTGGAAAAGGAAGGTACAGCTATTTAGCGGCTCAAAATTACACGAATTACTATTCAATTAGTCATGATTTGGCTGGAGGAAATAGTAGTTTGGTCAATAACCCTAACTTTTTCAAAATCGTAACTCGACCGATTGATAAGCGTGATAATTATATCAAACGCTGTATGGGATTGCCAGGAGAAAAACTCGAAGTAAGAGAACGCGACGTGTATATTGATGGTAAAAAAATGGATCGTCCAACGAAGCAACAATTCAAATATATAGTAGAAACCACTGGCGGAATCAACCCTAAGAAGTTTGAAGAATGGGGCATTTTGATTGGAGAAAATAATAACGAGCAATCTGGTTCTAATTATGTTTTGTTTTTGAATGATGAGCAAGCTGCCGAACTCAAGAAGATGGATAGCGTCAAATCCGTTAATTTTGCACCATTGAGAGAAGGTTCAAGAGTTTTCCCAGGCGACCCCGCGAATTATCCGTGGACAGTTGACAACTTTGGGCCATTAGATATTCCTGCTGCTGGTCAAACCGTAGAGTTAAATATGAAAACATTGCCGATTTATCGTAGAATAATTGGCGTTTATGAAGGTCATGATTTAACTACTAAAAATGGTAAAATCTATATTGATGGAGCAGAAGCTACGAATTATACAATTGAAATGGACTATTACTTCATGATGGGAGACAATCGTCACAACTCAGAAGATTCGCGTGTTTGGGGATTTGTACCAGAAGATCACATTGTAGGAAAGCCATTGTTTATTTGGTTCTCTCGCAAAACAGGTGGTGTTCGTTGGAATAGATTATTCAAATCAGCGTCTTCAAAATAAGATTAGTCTCGTTACAAAAAATAAAAGAGGCAACTTACCATTTGGTAAGTTGCCTCTTTTATTTTTTTAATAAAATCGAATCTATATAACTTCTACTTTATCTTTAAAGTGAATGCCATAGCCTTTCAATTCTTCCAAAGTTGGTTCATAAAATTCCTTTGTAATTGGCACTTGAATACCTTTCTGCGGAATCCTTCCTTCCATAAGTAGTTTTACGGCAATACCTACGGGCAACCCAACGACTTTCGACATGGCAGTTTCCTCACTAGCAGAATCACCTTTGAGTATCATGTGATTAGTATGCTTATAATTTTTGCCGCGAAGGCGATATTTGACAACATTCATTATCACTACAATATCTTCATCTTTGGGGGCTAACCTCCATTTATCTTCTAGTAACTTTCCTAAAATTCGAGCTGGAGTTGCCCTGTTCAAGTTTATCTTTCTACGCTCAAAAAGACCTAACCAATCTAGTTTTTCCATCACAGGAGAATCAATGTTTTCTCCTAAAGATTGGGCAATTCTATCTTTCAAAGATGTATTACCATCTTGTACACCAACCAAATATGCTTCTAATAAATCGCGATAAGTCATTTTGTTCGACTCCAAAATCGGATAAGTATCATCAGTCAATCCTAAGCGAATAAGAGCATCCCAAGCGTGACAGAAGCCTTTGTGTCGTAAGGTGCTTCGCTTCAAAGTTGGTATATTATCTAAGCCGTATTCTGAGCGAAAAAGTAAAGAATCACGATCGGCATAAGATTCCATTTCTCCCATTTCAGGTACTTCGATAGGAATTGGATTTTTAAATAAGCGGTCATAAGACATATATTTATACTTTCCTTTGATTTGGTACTGAGAAATTCCCTGACCAGCAATTATCATATTTCTAGGATTCCAAGAAAACTTATATTTCCATGGATTCTCCGAATTAGTAGCGTTCACTAATCCTCCAGTATAAGAACGTAGAGAAGTAATTTTTCCACCTTTCTCTCGAATTTCATTCACTAGCTTTTGTGCAGAAAAATAATCTAAACCTGGGTCTAATCCCATTTCGCCCATAAAAAACAAAGGTGCATTGATGATTTCTGGATTCAAACGATACAAATCTCTATTGACATAAGCATTGGTAACCAGTTTTTTATTGTATTTGATACAATCTCTAGCTACTCGATAATGTAAATGAGGCGGCAAAAGAGAGACCACAACATCAGCACGCATCATAATATCTTTACGATCATTCGGGTTCAAAACTTCTAGCCAAGTACCTCGACCATTTGGGTGATTATTGACTCTTTCTAGTGCCTGATCTGGTCTTGCATCAGCCACCGTCACGAACCATTGATGCGTTTTTGCCTGCTCTAACAGATAATTAATTACTGAGATGGAAGAGCGACCTGCGCCAATCACTAAAATATTTTTCATTGCTTTGAATTGAAGTTTATTTTTCAAAAATTTTTTAAAAAAAGCTACCGTAGCGCGACGAAGCTCGTCGCGTTATGAAACATTAAAACTTTTGAAAACTGACTACTAAGTAACGCTCAGAAAATAACTTCGTCATTTGGCAAGTTATTTTCTGAGCGTTACTAAATTACTAAATTAGATTTTTTTTAGGTAAAAATTAATATGAAAACATCTATTTATCTATATGTGATTTTTTAGCTATTTTAAAAATATAGAATAAGAAAAAGATGATTAGTGAAGAAAAATAAATAACTAGCACCATTCTACTTTTTCTTTGTTCTATTTAAAAGCACTAAAAAAATGAACC
>CAKZLT010000414.1 GCA_937127195.1 uncultured Saprospiraceae bacterium | reverse complement strand
TTCAACGTCTCCAAGTGCAGGACCTGTCATGTCCGCTTTCATATTAGCATTATGACAACTTTTACAGTTTGCCTTAAAAAGTGCCTTACCATCAGGTTGTGCTTGTAAGGTCATACTTACAGGCAGTAACAAAAGGATAATTATCCATCTAAATGTAGAAAAGTTCTTTATCATCTTTTTCTCCGATTTTTTAGAGAATATTATTTCTAGTATATATCAACTATGATTTGAAAAACAAGTATTAATAAATTTAACATTTCATAGTGGTATGTCAATTCTTTGTCAGCGCAAAAATATAATCTAGAAAGTTCTTCACCAACTATTCTAAAAAAGTTTCATTGTATTTAGATTCTATCTAGATAAAACCTTTCATTATTCAACTCTCCAAATTTAGGAAAGATTATTTTAAATAATGCTAAAAAAATAAAACTTTATTGCTTTAATATACGATTTAGCAGTTTTTTACAACTATTCATAGCCTAATTTTTTTTAAAAAAAAATGTATTTTTTGCCAAAAAAGTGATTCTTCCTTTCAGAAAAAAAATTCTTATCATGTTTTTTTTAAAAAAATAAATATCCTAAAAATTCTTTTAGTAGATTTATCAAACACAAATAAGTAAAAAACAACCAATATGTTAAAGAAATTAACAAATCCTAAATCGACGCGCAAGATAACGATTTTATCTCAATTTTCATTATTAATACTGGTTTTATTCATCATTTCTTGTAATGAAAATTCTAAAGAAGACGAAGTCATTCCTATTGATTTAGAGAATCAAATTGGTCAAATGATAATGGTTGGCTTTAGAGGATTGGATATAAAACAAAGCGAACATATTGTACGCGATGTCAAAGAATATGGCATTGGTGGAGTTGTTCTATACAGTATTGATTTGCCTTCACAGCGAGAGCAGCCGCGAAATATCAAATCTCCAGAGCAATTCAAAAAACTCAGCAATGACTTACAAGCACTTTCAAAAACGCCTTTGTGGATTGGAATTGACCAAGAAGGTGGTCGAGTTAGTCGCCTTATTCCTAAATATGGATTTCCTCCGCGAATACCTTCTGCGTTATACTTAGGAAAGTTAAATAATCCTGACAGTAGTCAACATTATGCTGCTCAGACAGCTAATTTACTACAATCTATGGGAGTTAACTTTAATTTTGCGCCAGTCGTTGATGTAAACGTAAACCCTGATTGTCCAGTCATTGGCGGTTTAGAACGTAGTTTTTCGGATGATGAGAATATAGTTACCCAACAAGCAACTATCATTATTAATGAAAATAAAAAACAAGGTATCCTTTCTTCACTCAAGCACTTTCCTGGGCATGGTAGTGCAAAGACCGATTCTCATAAAGGCTTCACTGATGTAACAGATACTTGGACAGAAAAGGAATTATTACCTTATGAGGAGCTTATCAAAACCAATACAGTAGATGTAATCATGACTGCACATGTATTCAATGCCCAATTAGATTCACTTTATCCTGCCACGCTTTCCAAAAAAATTACGCATCATTATCTTCGAGAAGTATATAAATGGGATGGAGTGATTATTTCGGATGATATGCACATGGGCGCAATTGCTGATAATTTTGAATTGGAAATTGCCATAGAAAAAGCTCTTGAAGCAGGCGTAGATATGTTGATGTTTTCTAATAATTCACCTAAAGCCTATGACCCAGAAATTGCCCCAAAAGCAATTACCATTATAAAAAAATTAATTGCTGATGGCAAAATTACAGAAGAACGCATCCAAGAAAGTTATAATAGAATTATGAAGTTGAAATGAT
Organism: uncultured Saprospiraceae bacterium; assembly: GCA_937127195.1. Classification (GTDB taxonomy): domain Bacteria; phylum Bacteroidota; class Bacteroidia; order Chitinophagales; family Saprospiraceae; genus CAKZLL01. The sequence continues at coordinate 2,676 of CAKZLT010000414.1, read as the reverse complement.
GAATTTTTAATGCGGAATGATGTATGATGAATGATGAATGCTCCGCTGTTTCACGCTTTTATAGCAACAACAGCGGAGCATTCATCATTCAACATTAAAATTTATTCCTTAACTACTTTCAAGTATCTAGCTAAAACCACCGCCAAAATGCTCATTCCGATAGCAATGTATCCAACAATTTCATAGTTGATTAACGCACCATTTGCATCTTTTCCAACAATAACACCTGCCAATAAAGAAGAAGAACCTAACGCCAATTGCTGTGCTGAAGTCCGAACGCTCATAAAACTTCCTCTATTTTCGGCTTTTACGACAGCGGTTACCATTGTCGTTGCGGGAACATTTCGACCACTAGCGACAACAAAATAGGAAGTAGTCACTAATACGGCTACCCATATTCCAACGGGAGCTAAATTTGTAATCGCAAATATGGAAAATATAGCTCCAATACTAGCTATTAATAGTATCGGAAAATTTCCAAATTTATCGCCTAATCGCCCAAATAAAGGCAATGCAATCACCGTAGAAAGTCCTCCAAAAAAGTAAATATAACTCACTTCAATATCTGAAAATCCTATATTAAATTGCATATAAGGTGCAATAAATGGAATGATAGTGAAATGCCCGAGCATCAAAGTGATGGTAAATAAGAGTGCGAGTGATTGGTTTCTATTTTTAAAAATACTAATAATGTTCTTTAAAGGATTCACCGTAGGTGTGTCATTATCGAGGTGTATTCGAATAGAAGGCATCCAAAAAAAGATGACTAAAGTAACCAAGACACTCAAGCCTCCAACTGCCAGAAATGGCATTTCCCAACCAAACTTAGCTGCCAATGAAATGCCAATCGGTACACCAACGACAGATGCCACAGAAAAGGCAGTCATAATAATTCCCATTGCCGTCGAACGGCGATTATAAGGAATTACATCACCAATAATTGCCAAAACAATCGTCGCTAAAGAACCTCCAAAAAGCCCTGAAATTGACCTAAACAGCAATAACATTTCAAAATTAGGTGCAAATGCACAAGCAATTGTTCCCAATGTAAAACCTATATAAGTGAATAAAAGCGCGTGCTTTCGGTCATATTTATCTATAAAAAATGCTCCAATTAGCCCCGCCGCGAATGCCGCAAAGGAATAAGAAGAGACAATTAAAGTGAATTGTTGAGGTGAGATTTGAAAGATTTCCATTAATTGCTTTCCCAAAGGCATCACAATCATAAAATCAACTATGTGAGAAAATTGGACTATCGCCAAAATGAGTAATAATAGTCGTTCGTTTTTCATGCAAATGATTTGAAGTAGAATCAAAAAGGATATTGAATATTCAATAGATTAACACTAAAATAGATTTATTCTTTTTTGTCATTTAGTATTTTAATCATCAATTCTCAAAAAAGCACTCATTAATTCATCACTGGAGGCGGTAACAGAAAAGCACTCGAATCATAAACCATCAATGGTTCTATTCTTATTCGAAGCATAAATCGCTTGGTTACAAACTTATTGATATATCCTTCTAACGCTTCTCTCGTCTCTGCTGTCATGATAAACCAAACCTTTGTTCTCTCAAAATTCAAACTAAATATATCAATCACACCTTCTGTCATCCATTCTGCAATTTGTACTTGTTGGTCTTGAATGAGGGATTCAAAATGGTTATTTTTATATTTAGGCAGCTTAATTTCTACCATGTATTTCATCGGTCTTCTTTTTCTTAAAAATATATCTACAAACAAGATATTCTTAAATATACAATTTTATAATTACCTTGTTTTTACTATTTAAAGGAGTAGAAAAAAATAGCTACTTTGGAAAGCAGAAAATATCAATTAATAAAACTAACAAAAAGATGAGAAAGTTTTCATTTTTTGCCTATAACGAAGGTTTTAAATTATTCGGAACAGAACATTTGGTTGTTATTGGTTTGATGATTGTTTTGAGTATTGCCTTACCTATTATCGCCAAGCGTTATTTGAATGATAAACAAAAACTACAATTAAGCCGAGCAATAGCTGTTCTTGCTTCTTTTTGGGCGTTAGCTTATGTGGTTATTTTGCTTTTTTTAGGAGATTTTAATTATAAAACGGACTTACCACTCGACCTTTGTAATATATCTGCTTTGCTTTTGCCCTTTTTGATGTGGAATCCTCGACTTCGTATTCACGAAGTTTTATATTTCTGGATACTTGCAGGAACGATTCAGGCAATTCTTACACCACATTTGTACAATGGATTTCCTAATTTTATTTTTATAAAATATTGGTTTGTTCACTGCGGGCTAGTCATTTATGCTATATATGCAACGGTTGTTTTTGATTTAAAACCTAACTTAAAAAGCATTTTCAAATCGTTTTTAGCACTTCAAACTTATGTCTTTTTAGTTTATGGTATCAATTATCTTTTAGGTTCTAACTACGTTTATGTGATGCACAAACCACCAACAGCCTCTGCTTTAGACTATCTTGGTGATTGGCCTTATTATATTTTAGCTGCCGAACTTATAGCTTTTGTTTTCTTTTTTATCGTGTATTTACCAATAGCTTTGACTAAAAAAAAGAAATGATTTTTATAAAAAACGACCGATGAGATTATTAGGGATTAGGCAAAAAATAACCTACCAGTCGAACTTATTGTTTTTCATTTATACTGCGTTAAAAATACTCGCCTT
>CAKZLT010000413.1 GCA_937127195.1 uncultured Saprospiraceae bacterium | reverse complement strand
CAATTTCAATCCCAAAATGGTTCGATTAAGAGTCCATCTATTACAAATGTAGGCATGAAAGAATTGCAATTTCAATCCCAAAATGGTTCGATTAAGAGTCTGTACTGATTGGCATTTCCCATTTCTTACTTGAATTTCAATCCCAAAATGGTTCGATTAAGAGAGCTCCTGCGAAAAACTATTTCCCGCCTCTCCGTTATTTCAATCCCAAAATGGTTCGATTAAGAGAAGAGATAAGATGAGCAAAAATAACAATTCAGACAAATTTCAATCCCAAAATGGTTCGATTAAGAGTCAAAAGACAATGAAGATGCAATTCGTAGTTTAAAAAATTTCAATCCCAAAATGGTTCGATTAAGAGAGAATGAAACGATGCAAATAGGCGGTGGGTTTTATCATTTCAATCCCAAAATGGTTCGATTAAGAGTTCTATATTATACCCCATCCAAAGATTATTTCCTTTATTTCAATCCCAAAATGGTTCGATTAAGAGATTGTTACTTTCCTATCCGAACAATCCACGTTTTTTATTTCAATCCCAAAATGGTTCGATTAAGAGCAGAGAGTTTACAGAAGTGAGCAAGAATAATGATAAATTTCAATCCCAAAATGGTTCGATTAAGAGCCGTAGCTTACAAAAACAAAATTAACTGTTTATCAACAGAATAGCAAATAAAGAGTCTAGAAAATTGACTAGAAAAGTCGTCGAACCTCAATACTACGATTACTCCCGAGGTTCGACAACCTGCCTAGCGGCTCAGAAAAGCCATTTTATAAAAAAAAACATTATTTCAAAGAACAATTAAAGGCTTCAATGAAGAGACCGACGACTAAGTTAAACAAAATTATCAGGATTTCATAGGCTTAATAGTTCTCTAACAACCAATTTTTGAATGCTCCAAAATCCGCTTTCATCTCTGTTGTTTCCTTCTTTTTATCCTTCAAAACAGCCAATCGAGCTGGTACATCTATTGATTTCTCTAAGATTTCATCCATATCTACTTTGAATTTAGAAGGGTGTGCCGTTTCCAAAACAATACCGTAATGCTCTGGAAATACTTTTAAATATTCCTTCAAAGCCAAATAACCGATTGCTCCGTGTGGGTCAATTTCGTAATTATACTTTTCAAAAACCTCCTTCACTCCTTCTCTCGTCGCTGCATCATCGCAAGCATAACCATAAATGTCTTGCTTCATGCTTTCCCACGAATCCCCATAAAAGTCCTGCATTCTCTTAAAGTTTGATGGCGCACCGACATCCATTGCATTAGAAATGGTTGGGATAGAAGGGCGCGGCTCATATTTACCCGTTTTAAGGTAATTAGGCACAACATCATTTGCATTCGTTGCAGCTACAAAATGCGCTACTGGCAATCCCATTTTTTGGGCTAAAAGCCCTGCGGTCAAGTTACCAAAGTTACCACTCGGAATACAAAAAGCAACAGGTTTTTGAGTTTTTAGTTGCTTATACGCTTCCACATAATAGAAGGATTGAGGTATCAATCTAGCAATATTAATCGAGTTGGCAGATGATAATCGAATACTTGAAGTCAGTTTTTTATCCAAAAACGCTTGCTTTACCAAAGCTTGACAATCATCAAAACTACCATCAATCTCTAGGGCGTGAATGTTATACCCCAATGTAGTCAATTGTTTTTCTTGCAAATCACTGACCTTTCCACTCGGATAAAGAATGACCACTTTGATACCCAACGTTTTATAAAATCCAGCAGCAACCGCTCCGCCCGTATCTCCAGAAGTTGCCACCAAAATAACCAATTCTTTATCATTTTTACGATTAAAATAACTCATCAGTTGCGCCATAAAACGCGCACCAAAGTCTTTAAACGCCAAACTTGGACCATGATACAATTCCAAAACCGCCTTATTTTCGTCTAATTCAACTACTGGCGCAGGAAAGTTCACCGCATTTTGGATAATTTCTTGAACGTTTTCTTCAGGAATTGCACCTTGAAACAACGTTTTTGTGATTTGAAAAGCAATTTCTGCAAAAGAATAATCTTTCAAATTTTTAAAGAAAGACGCTGGTAAAGTCGGTATCATTTCGGGCATAAATAGACCATTATCATCTGGTAATCCCTTTAAAACTGCCTCTTCTAGTGTTACGAACTTCTTTTTATTATTCGTGCTATATAGTTTCATTGTCAGTTATTTTTGTGTTTTTTTGGTGCTAAAAATGGTTAATATTTTGAATTAAAATTTCTTTAAATGTTCTTAAAAAAATACCGTGATGCTCGTTGAATAGTTTTTCATAAAGTGATTAGTAAGTAGTTGGATATATTTAATCGTTGTAAACCTATAAGGTTTTAAAAACCTTATAGGTTTGACTACCAACAACTTACGAAAACAAGCCAAACAATTAAGTAAAAACAAAATATGTCGAAATACTTAATTAGTTGCTCCGCTATTAAACAAACAGCGGAGCAACCAATCACCAATCACTCCATAAAAACCCCCTTTAAATTAAGACTGCACCATCATTATTAATCTCTGATACAAACACCTTATTACTAATGTTATTTTTAGAAAAAGTGGCTTTAAAACGCTCCCCGACTTCTTCCGCTATCTTAGAATTGGGACTCAACGCAAAAATAGAAGGCCCCGAACCCGAAATACTACAACCTAACGCGCCTGCATTCATGGCAGCTTCTTTTACATCATAAAAATGAGGAATCAATTTAGCTCGTTGCGGCTCAATAACAGCATCGTGCAATGATTTTTTAATCAAATCCAAATCGCTGTTCATCATTCCCAATACCAAAGAAGCCAAATTTCCTGATTGCTCAATCATTCCTTTCAACGAGACTTCATTACTCAAAATATTTCTCGCATCCTTGGTCAAAATCTCAATATTTGGATGAACCACCGTCGCATACAGGCCTGGCGGCGTATAAATGCGATGCACATCAAAAGTCTCACTGTCGCGGCACATAATCAATCCGCCCAAAAGAGAAGGAGCTACATTGTCGCAATGATAAGAGCCGCTTGCGAGCTTCTCCCCTTCCATTGCAAACTCCATTAATGCTCGTTTTTCTAGTGGTTGATTAAACATCTCGTTGATAAGCATCGCGCCCGCTACCGCCGAGGCTGCACTAGACCCTAATCCGCTACCAAAAGGCATTTTTTTACGAATTTCAATATCAATACCTATTTCCGCCTCTCCCAGATGCTCCAATAATCGCTGTGCTGCTAGACCAGCCGTATTTTTTTCGACCTCTAGCGGTAATCGCCCTTGATCTCCTGTGATTTTGGTAATTCTCAAACCTTTTCGATCAGATAGTTTTCCTATTATTTCGTCGCCTACGCCATGAATGGCAAAGCCTAATATATCAAAACCACAACAGACATTAGAAACCGTTGCGGGTGCAAATACTTTTATTCCATTTTTCATTACATAAATATTTTATTCCATTTTTATTATAAGGGAGTAGGCAATAAATAAGCTACCACAAAGAACGACATTGTTTTTTATTTAGACAAGGCAAAAAACGGAGTCCTA
>CAKZLT010000412.1 GCA_937127195.1 uncultured Saprospiraceae bacterium | reverse complement strand
ATATAATGCTTTGATTGTTTGTGAGAATGATTTACTTGTGCTTTTATGCAAATTAGAAATAGAAATTCTAGCTGCCAAAAGCGCGTAATCAGGATGATTAGGAGCCATTGAAGCCGCCGTCTCTGCTGCTAAAGTATCCAATTCTTGAGTAGTAACTCCATCATATAAACCTTGAATAACTTTTTTACAAATTTCAATATAGTCAACATAATACGGATCCAAACCGTATATCAATTTTTTGATTCTTGCGGTTATTTTGTCAAAGCTAACATCTTCGCGCTTACCGCTTCTTTTTACAACTTGCATGATAGTATATTTTGTTAAATTTGTCTATTACTTTTATTTAATGAGGCGATTAGTGAAGAAAAATAATAAAGTTGTATAATGGTGAAACTTATTTATTTTTCTTCACTAATAATCAGAAACCTATAAGGTCTTTAAGACCTTATAGGTTTGCTTGGTTTACATATTTATTTAAAAATCTTCATCCAAAGAAAATACTTGCTCAGAACGATCCGCCATTACTCCCGCTTTCGCATAATCACCTACGCGCTTTTCAAAGAAGTTCGTTTTTCCTTGCAAAGAAATCATTTCCATCCATGGGAAAGGATTTGCTGTATTATATACTTTATCACAACCCAAAGAATTCAATAATCTATCTGCAACAAATTCGATGTACTCAGTCATCATGCCAGCATTCATACCAATCAAAGAAACTGGTAAAGCATCGGTTACAAATTCTTTTTCAAATTCTACTGCTTCAGTAATGATTGAAGTCACTTCTGATTTCTCTAATGGATTCTCTAGCATAGAATATAGCAAACAAGCAAAATCACAGTGTAAGCCTTCATCTCTACTAATCAATTCGTTAGAAAAAGACAAACCTGGCATTAATCCACGCTTTTTTAACCAAAAGATAGAACAGAAACTACCTGAGAAAAAGATACCTTCTACTGCTGCAAAAGCAATCAAACGATGTGCAAAAGAAGGCGCTTCATCAATCCAACGCATTGCCCAATCTGCTTTTTTCTTAACACAATCTAATGTTTCGATAGCATTGAATAAGAAATCTTTTTCTTTGTTATCGTCAATATAAGTATCTATCAAAAGGCTGTAAGTCTCTGCATGGATATTCTCAATAGCAACCTGAAAACCGTAAAAACAACGGGCTTCGGGTATTTGTACTTCACGCATGAAGTTTAAAACCAAGTTCTCATTAACGATTCCGTCACTTGCTGCAAAAAACGCCAAAACGTGTTTGATAAAGTGTCTTTCGTTATCATTTAATTTTTGCCAGTCAGTTAAGTCCTGCGCCAAATCTATCTCCTCTGTCGTCCAGAAACTCGCCTCAGCGGTTTTGTACATTTTCCAAATTTCATCGTGCTCAATTGGAAATAATACAAAACGCCCTGGATTTTCCTTCAAAATTGGTTCTACATTAGCCATTTATACGTCTAATTTTAATTTTTTTATAAAACAAATAATTTCAATCTATGAATTTTCGCTTAATTTTTGCACAAAAAAACACTCCTCATTTTTTATATAAAATGAGTTGAATTAATAAAAATAATTCTTTGCGTATAGTTTTATTTAGTCAAAAATAGTGCGATTGCTACAATGATGCTTAGATGTAAGCCATGTAATAATCCTTGATGTTAGTTACAACGAACTAATTATTGGATTTGAAAGCTAAAGTATAAGAAAAATAAGAAAAATTATAGGCGAGTTTTCCACAAAATGTGGATAAAATATATAAACAACTGATAGTCAAATACTAATTACTTATCCACATTTTACCTGAAAATGTGGATAACTAATTTTTAATTGTGCATAAGTTTTGTCATTTTTATTAAAAAAGCTTTTTCCTACGAAAAATGAGGGCTAATATAATGGCAAAAAGTATTGATACTGTGATAATTAGCCCAAAAGCATAATTGTTTTTTTCTAATCCTGAGACGCCATTCATACCGAAAACACTCGCCACACGTGTCGGAACCATTAAGATAATAGTAATCAAAGTTAGTCGCTGCATGACAATATTCAAATTGTTTGAAATGATAGAAGCAAAGGCATCCATCGTTCCTCCAAGAATATTAGTGTAAATATTCGCCATTTCTAGTGCTTGCGAATTATCAATAATAATATCTGCGAACAAATCAGATTTATCTTCGTCATCTCTAATAAGTAAAAAATTCGTTCGCTGCATTTTCATTTTCAACAATTCATTAGAACTCAAAGAAGTTACAAAGTAAACCAAACTTTTTTCAATACTGAGCAATTGTTGTAATTCTTTGTTTCGACTTGAGTCGTATAGTTCCTGTTCTAATAAATTTCGTTTGAGATTCAAATCTTTTAAGCAATTCAAAAAACGATAAACGTTTTGTTCCATAATTTGAAGAACAAATGAAGCTTTGTCACTTGGCTCAAAATTACGGATTTTATTATCCAAAAAACGTTGTAAAATCGGATTATCAAATGCAGCAATCGTTACAATGTGTTCTGGTGTAAGCACAATACCTATCGGCGCAGTGATATAAATAGACGAATTAACACCTTCTAAAGTGTTTAATATAGGTGTATTCAAGACAATCAATCTTTGGTCGTCTTCTCTTTCGTAGCGAGACCGTTCGTCAATATCGAGCGAATCGGTCAAAAAATCTAAGGGAATATCCAACTCTTGTGCCAGATATTCCAACTCATCCTGATTAAAGGGAGGTGAAATATTGACCCAACAAGCTGAATACAGTTCGTCTTTCTCGACGATTTCTCTGTTTTGCTTCTCGTAATATTTTATCATAACTCAGCGGGTCGTCTTCTTTCATTAGTGGATTTGATTAAAAAATAACAAATATTAAAAAAAAGTAGAATATTTGTTGAAAGTCGCAAATGTAAAGTTTTTTGGCGGAGTATCAGATTAATTAGAGGTTAAATTTATGTCAAAATAATTCGTGTTTGTTTCTCGCTTAGACGAAATGAACAGGAACTCAAACACTAAGCAACAGTACTTTTGTATAAGATTTAGTTCTCACTCAAAATAGCTTCATAAGTTGGCAAATAATCTAAATAGTGGATTTCTCCAGTTTTATAATCAATTTGCCCGCAATAGGTTTGTATTCCATTTGTCATGATAAAATATTGAACTTGCAACGTCGAATTATAACGAGCAACTTGATGTAAAACCACTTCATCAATCTTTACATTTGGTGCTTTACATTCTACCAAAAGTATTGGTTCGCCTTGATTTCCGTGAATAAGTACATCAAATCGCTTAGGCAAACCATTGACCAAAACTTGTTTTTCTACACTAATTTTACTTTGAGGATAAGCGATTTCTTCTACCATATATATAATTAATAATTGGCGCACAAGTTCTTCGGGCGTTACAACTATTTCTTTTTTTCGGATTGGGTCAAATAATTTTTTCCCTTTCCGAAAATCTATTCTGGACTGATATTGTAGTAAATCTATTGCTATCATTTAAAATTACTTTCGACTTTTTATAAAATACAAAGATAGTTAAAAGCGAAAAATTATATCTTTAGAAGATATTTAAGGGAACTAAGCGAAATTCTATGGCGACAAAAAACTATTTACAAAAATATATCATTCCAACAACACCTCTGAACTGGCTCAAAGTTATTATTGGGCTAGCGTTTTTGTCTCAAATGCTTTTGTCAAATCAATTATGGCATAGTGCTGTGCGAAGTTACCCTTTTGTTCCGATGATTGGGAATAGTTCTTTTTTTGCTACTTATTTTATTCAGGTAATATGTTTTATACCGTTGATAATAAGTAGTTTAAGTTTGATTTTCTTTAGCAAAAGTAAAATGTCATCCATTGCTTTTTTCTGTGTTTTAGGTGTCTATTTTTTTCAAGATGTAGTTAGTATTCAAGCTTGGAGTTATCAATATTTCATGATGATATTGGTTATTTTAATTTCTCATTTTTATAAAAAAGAAGAAAAGAACATTACCTTTTCGCTTCAATTAATTGTTGGTTTGACTTATATATGGAGTGGTATTCACAAGGTAAATATAATGTTTCCCGAATTGGTTTTTTCGTGGATGATGGAAAGTTACAATTGGTTGAAGCCTTTAAGTGAAGTTATTTGGTTTGGATATTTGGTAGCTATTTTTGAGATATTATTAGGCATAGGTTTGTTTTTTAAGCGATTTAGGCGGCTATTTGTGTGGCTTTCGGTTGTTTTTCACGTCTCGATTATAAGTTTATTAGCTGGGCATAACTGGAATGTGGTTGTCTATCCATGGAATTTGGCAATGATTGCGTTTAATTTTGTTCTTTTTTATAAAAAAGAAGATAATCCAACAATAATAAAATGGAAGCCTTTTTTTGAAGAAAAAAGGAAAAGCATCATTACTATTCTTGTTGTTTCTCTATTTGGAATCGCGCCTTTGCTCAATTTTTTTGAATTATATGACAACCAATTATCTTTAAAAATGTACTCAGGAGTCAGCAATGATTGTGTAATATATTTTGAAGATACTGATTTGGAATGTGTTAAAAACGTTGTTGAAACGGATGTCTATTATAATGAACTCACTCAAAAAATGGAATTGTCGCTAGATGATTGGGCTTTTGAAGAATTAAAAACACCTACTTATGCTGGTCTTTGGTATTATAAGAAATTAGCAAAAAAGGTTTGTGATTGTGTAGAAAGTGAAAAGGCAGGCATTTTAATCAAAAAGGTGCATCGCTGGGATTGGGAAGAAAGTCAATATCAAATTTCTTGTAAAGAATTATAATTTTTCTTTTATTGTGACAGGTGAAAAATATTTTTTTTACACAAAAAAGGTTTTTTTATTCAGTAAAAAGACTATTTTTATATTATCTTAAAAATAATAAACCACCAACTAAATGGCTTCAATAGCTGCAACTTCAATGGATATAACTTCACTTCATCGCAAATTAATGCGAGGTGAACCTATTGTCATGGAATTGGCAGTTAATGGTTCGACTTACATGGAACCAGATAAATATTTCTTACTCAAATCTTCTGATAAAGTAAATGACCTCATTTCTATTCTTCAACTAATTGAGAAAGAAACCATTGGGAAATGCGAAATCGCTTACTTTGATTCAGAAACGGATGAATTGTTAGGTGAATTTAAAGCCCTCGAATTCATTGATTTTTATAATATCAAGACAATGGAATAATTTTTAATATTATTTTTCAACTTCATATTCATCCAAATAATCATCAAAAC
>CAKZLT010000411.1 GCA_937127195.1 uncultured Saprospiraceae bacterium | reverse complement strand
TGCGACTTATCAAGAGTTGAATAAGTTGGGGATTAATGAAGAGTATTCAATGGGATATGCCGAAGAATTGGGGTTTCGGGCAAGTATAGCACGACCTTTTAAGTGGTTTGATTTGAGTACAAATAAAGCAACGGATTTGCAAATATATCCATTTCAAATCATGGATGTGATGCTTAAAAACTATTTGAAATTATCGCCAAAAGCGGCAAAAGAAGCCATTTTGCCAATTATTGAAGCAACTCAAAATGTCAATGGTCACTTGATAAGTATCTGGCACAACAACTCTTTTTGTGAGCAAGAAGGCTGGGAAGGTTGGCGTTCGGTGTATGAATATATGGTGCAGAAATCATCGAACATCTTTAAAGATTAAATACTTAATTACTCATGTTACGCAAAAATGCTTTTGTTAGTAGCATGAGTTAATAACATCCAAAAAATAGCTCACGCATTTGGGCTATTTTTTCTCCGTTACTTAAAACCCTAAAAAATGTTGTTATTTCCTTGATTCGTGTAAAACATATTCTCATCAAAATACCTAAATTTGTAATTATAAATCTTATTCATCTCCTAAATTCTATCCAATGTCTAGCGATATTCTTCATATAAAATCAATTAGCCAACTTCATGAGGCGGTTGGCGCACCAAAACCCAAACATCCTTTGATTAGTATTTTGGATTATTCCAAAATGAAAGTTCCTCAGTTCAGAAAGAAATTAAAATCCTCATTATTTTAGTCGTATTTTTAAATCAAAAACAGGAGAAACGCCAAGTTTTTATCAAAATATGAATTCTCTAAACTAAGTAACCGAAAGAAACCAGAAACTATTTTTTCATTCTATAATTAAATTTTATGATAGTTACTAAAAATATTAGTCTTCCTAGAATAATTCAACTAACAGGACACCATATTCTTTGGTTGTTAACAGGTTCTACGATTATCGCTTTTTTATATAAAAATGGATATATAGAAATTGAACTTCCTTGGTTACCAATATCCGTTATTGGTACTGCCGTAGCGTTTTATGTCGGTTTCAAAAACAATAGTGCTTATGATAGAATGTGGGAAGCTCGCAAAATTTGGGGGGCTATTATTAATAGTAGTCGTGCTTGGGGAAGTTATATAGATAGCTTTGTCTCTAATTTATCTAGAACTGAAGATGCATCTGATGAGCAGATTCACACCATCAAAAAACGATTAATTTATCGTCATCTTGCTTGGTTATATGCCCTTAGAAACCAGCTTTTAGTTCCTACTCCGTGGGAACATATCAATCAAAAAGGGATTGTTGGAAAGTTAGCTAGCTATTATCAAGAGTTCTCAGGAATGGGGTTAGTTATTGCTGAAACTAATGATGCCGCAATTCATAACTACCTCCCAAAAGACGAACATGACCGATTAATCAATCATGTCAACACTGCAACTCAAATTATTAATGAACAAGCTCGGGAGTTACGCGATTTGCGAAAAGATGGCTTAATTGATGATTTTCGACATGTAGAATTGCAACAAATTTTGTATCATTTCTATGAGCATCAAGGCAAATGTGAACGTATCAAAAAGTTCCCTTTACCGCGTCAATATGCCAATATGAGCTTTTATTTTGTAGCTATTTTTATATTGCTACTTCCTTTTAGTATGATTCCCGAATTGATGAAAGTCGGTGAGTTAGGTTTTTGGTTATCTATTCCGATTACGGCTTTGGTTGGCTGGGTTTACGTTTTGATGGAAGTTATTGGTGATTATTCTGAGAATCCTTTTCAAGGAATGGCAAATGATATTCCGATGCTTTCGCTTTGTCGAGTTATCGAAATTGATTTGCGCGAAATGTTAGGAGAAACAGAATTACCTCCAAGTATTGAAGCTAAAAATGGTATTTTGATGTAAAACTATATCAATCAAGTAACGGATGCCTTGAAGGAATCCGTTGCTTATTCACTGATGTTACTCAAAAATATTGCTAATTCTCTTTAGTAGTCAAAGATATTTCTACATGAATTTAAATTCTTGATTACGAAGATTTTCGCGTTCTTTGTATTTTAGGGAGTAGGAAAAAAATAACCTACCAGTCAAACTTATTATTTTTCATTTATACTTCGTTAAAAATACTCGCCTTAGCGATGCTAGGACTGTGTTTTTTGCCTCGTCT
>CAKZLT010000410.1 GCA_937127195.1 uncultured Saprospiraceae bacterium | reverse complement strand
TAATTATTTTCAAACGAAACTTCTAAAAAAAGTTCGTCATGGAGTATTAACAATAGGCTATCTATGCTTACTATTAAGCATTTTTTGATTAAAAAATAGCTGTTACTATTCAGCATCGCTGAAGATGATTTAAAAGGCTACCAATAAAAGAACCTGCCTGCCAAAGGCACGAAGGAAAGTCTCTGTTCTGAATAGTTACAAATAGCTATTAAATATTTCATGATACTCTTTTTTAGAATTTAAAAAGGCAAAAAATTGAAGCAAATGAAAAAATTACTTTCAGTGTTTGTAGCATTATTTATGATAATGAATCTTAATGCGCAAATCATCGTAAGTGGTCGAGTTGTTACAGAAAGTGGCGAATCGCTTATAGGGGCGAATGCCATTTTAGAAAACACTTTCAATGGAGACCAATCTGCATTAGAAGGGTATTTTACGATTACTAATGTTGCCCCAGACAGCCAATACAAATTGGTGGTTTCTTACATTGGATATGAGACCTTCGAAAAAGAAATAACCGTAACATCAGAGGATATTTATTTAAAAATAACTTTAAAAAAGAATTCAATTATCTCGGATGAAGTGGTCGTGTATAGTACTCGCGCCAACAAAAAAACGCCAACTACCTTTACTAACTTAAAGAAGATTGATATTGAAAAAAACAACTTTGGTCAAGATATGCCTTATGTTTTAGAATTTACACCTTCCGCAGTTGTGACTTCCGATGCAGGAAATGGCGTTGGTTATACAGGTATTCGGATTCGAGGTTCTGACCCGACCCGTGTTAATGTAACGATTAATGGTGTTCCGCTCAATGACGCAGAATCACAAGGTGTATTTTGGGTCAATATGCCAGACTTTGCATCAAATACAGAAAATATTCAAATCCAACGCGGTGTCGGTACTTCAACGAATGGCGGAAGTGCTTTTGGTGCGTCGGTCAATCTTTTGACTTCTAATTTGAATAAAGACTTTTATGCCGAGTTGAATAATAGTGTTGGTTCTTTTAATACCATTAAGAATACCTTCAAAATTGGTTCTGGTCTAATTGCTGATAAATTTGCCTTTGATGGACGCATTTCTCGCATTACTTCGGACGGTTTTGTTGATAGGGCTAATTCTGATTTATTCTCTTATTACCTTTCGGGTGCGTATTATGGAAAAGACCAGAGTTTGAGATTCAATATGTTTCATGGACACGAGGTCACTTATCAAGCTTGGTATGGTGTTACTTTTGACCAAATCAAAGAATTTGGTAGAACTTATAATCCTGCGGGGCAGGAACGAGCAGGCGAGCCGTATGACAATCAAGTAGATGATTATCAGCAAACGCATTACCAATTAGTATATACCAAAGAATTTAATTCTAATTTTAACTTTAATACAACGGCACATTATACTAAAGGAAAAGGATTTTATGAAGAGTATAAATCGAGCGAAGATTTTGGCGACTATGGCTTAGCACCAGATACACTTTCTTCGGACTTAGTTCGTCAGCGTTGGTTGGATAATCATTTCTATGGCTTGGTGTTTTCTGCCAATTATGCAAGTAAAAATAAACGCCTAACAGCGACCTTAGGCGGTGGATGGAATCAATATTTGGGCAAGCATTTCGGAGATGTTATTTGGCTAGAAACGCCTTCTTTAAATAGTGTTTTTCCAGCTCGTTATTATGAAAATGATGCTACTAAGCAGGATTTCAATCTTTATGCAAAAGTTAACTATCAGGTCAATAGTCATATTAATGCCTTTTTGGATTTGCAAGGAAGAAGAGTGAGTTACACTTTTGAAGGAATTGACCAAAATGGTCTTACTTTGGGGCAAACTGCACCTTTGAATTTTTTCAACCCTAAAGCTGGTTTAACTTACGAAGTAAATCCTAATCTGAATTTTTATGGCTTCTTCGGGGTTGCCAATAAAGAACCTAATAGAGATGACTTTGTAGATAATCCACCTTCTAACCAGCCAAAACACGAAAGGCTTTATGATACTGAGATTGGTTATCGTCAGGTGTTTAAGAATGCAGCGATTAACATCAATTACTATCAGATGTATTACCGCAATCAGTTGGTAGTGACGGGTGAAATTAATGATGTTGGTGCTGCCAAACGCACAAATATTGATAGAAGTTTCCGTTCTGGATTAGAATTATCTGGTCGAGCAAGAATTAATAATAGCTGGGAATGGAGTGGAAATGTCGCTTTTTCTAATAATCAAATCCTACAATTTGATGAATATCTTGATGCTTATGATGGTGATTTTAATTGGATTGGGAAAGATACATTGAGTCACGAAAATACCAATATCGCCTTTTCACCTAATTTCATTTTAGGTAATCAATTGACCTACAAGCCATTCATTAACAATTCTCGTATTAATAAAAAGCATCAATTAGATATTTCTTTATTAACCAAATGGATTGGTAAACAATACATTGACAATTCAAATGGTCATTCTATTGACCCTTATATGACTAATGATATTAGAGTTCGTTATGGTTATAAATTTGGGAATAGTGCCATCGGAAAATTCTTTGACGAGGCATCTGTGAATTTATTAGTCAAAAACATCTTCAACATAGAATATGAACCAAATGCTTGGAGTTATCGCTATAATTTTGATGGTAGTCTTTCTCAAGATATAGGTTATTATCCACAAGCTGGTACAAACGTTATGCTAAGTGTGAATTTGAGATTTTAGATACATTTAAAATTTCCTGATTGTAACGTTTTGCCATGATTAATTCACTGCAAAACGTTACAATCAGGAAATTTTATAGTAATTTAGTAAGCGTATTTTCCTGATTATAATGGATTGCAGTGACGCACCTAAAGGCGCTTATACTCTTTTAATCACAAAATTGCTACAAACAGTGCCGCAGCTCTGCT
>CAKZLT010000409.1 GCA_937127195.1 uncultured Saprospiraceae bacterium | reverse complement strand
TTATAGGTTTTAAAAACCTATAAGGTTTAGAGAATCAAGAAAAAAGTACTAATGACCAACTCAAATCATATAGAACCTCATTTTTACAAAAAAAATAATCTCTAGAGAACATCAGTTTTATTAAAAAAAGGTAAATAGTTAATTATGCAGTTAATAGACGGTAAAGGGTTAGCAAAAACCATCAAAGAAGAAATAGCCGTAGAAGTCAGTCAAATCAAATCAACTGGCGGAAAAACGCCACATTTGGCAGCTATTTTGGTCGGAGATAATCCAGCGAGTGCAGTTTATGTTCGTAATAAAGTTAAATCTTGTGAAGCGGTAGGTTTCAAATCTACATTAGTGCGCAAAGAAGCAACAATTACGCAAGAAGAGTTACTTCAGGTTGTTGCCGATTTGAATAACGATGCTGATATTGATGGTTATATTGTACAATTGCCTTTACCTGCTCACATTGATGAAGATGCGATTAATCTGGCAATTGACCCAAAAAAAGACGTTGATGGATTTCATCCGATGAACTTAGGGCGAATGACTTTAGGACTAGAAACGTACTTACCAGCAACGCCTTATGGTATTGTTCAGATGCTTGACCGTTACGGTATTGAGACTTCTGGAAAGCATTGTGTCGTAGTTGGAAGGAGTAATATTGTTGGTACGCCAATGAGTATTTTGATGTCTCGCAAAACCAAAACTGGGAATTGTACCGTAACTATAACGCATAGTCGCACCAAAGACTTAGCTTCGGAAGTTCGTAGAGCAGATATAGTTATAGCAGCTATCGGAATTGCAAACTTCGTGACGGCTGACATGGTCAAAGAAGGTGCAGTTGTGATTGATGTAGGAATTAATAGGGTTGAAGATGCAAGCCGAAAAAGAGGTTATAGATTGGTTGGAGATGTAGATTTTGACCAAGTCGCGCCAAAATCGAGCTTCATTACACCTGTTCCTGGAGGAGTTGGTCCGATGACAGTGACTTCATTGTTGATGAATACATTGAAGGCAAGTCGAAAAGAAGTTTATAAATAATTGAAAATTGACAATGCTTTTATTGATAGCTTTTTGAGGTCTATTTTTTTATAAAAAAAACGTTACTATTTAGCATAGCTGAAAAAACGTTTGAATAAATAATTTAAAAGGCTACCAATAAAAGAGTCTCTGTTCTAAATAGTAATAAAAAACAACTAAAACAATAATATGAATCCGAAAGCTGGTACTCTAATTATTACCAATCAAATGATAGAACTATTGTCAAAAGTTGATAATGTACGCTTTGTAGAGTCTTTAACGACTTTTAATGGTTCGTCGATTGGTCAGCACGTTCGACATATCATTGATTTTTATCTTTGCTTGATTAAAGGTTGCAATGAAACGGTTATTGATTATGACAAAAGAATGCGTAACCCGTTGATTGAGAAAGATACAAAAGTAGCTGTTGAAGAATTGAAAGAGATTTCTTTGATGGTTCAAAACCTTGATATTCGTCAAATAGTGCAAGTAAATTCTAGCTTTTCGGATGATGAAAATGAAGATAATTCTCAGATTCCTTCATCGGTAGGTAGAGAATTGATGTATGCTTATGACCACGCGATTCACCATTTGGCTATGGTCAAAATCGGAATGGGCATTCATTTTCCTGAGATAAAAATTAGCCCAAACTTGGGTGTAGCACCTTCTACGTTGAAATACAGAAAAGGGCAAAAGGTGGCTTCTTAAAATAATTACTTGAAAAGAAAAATAATTTTTTTAATGTTCTTTGATGAATTTCTACTTGAAATTCGCCAAAGAACATTATTTTTATAAAAAGTAGCATAGAACAAGCGGACTATTCACACTATATTTTCATAATATTTAATTACATTTTAGATTTGAAAGAGAGTCAAAAATAGGTTTACTAAACTTCTAAAGTTTAGTAAACGTATTAAATTTTCATTTTTTAATACAAATTTTTAAGAAAATGCAAACTTATCCGCTTTCACAGCGCGTACAAAAAATGTCAGAATCTGCCACTATCAAAATGGCTCAGATGGCTAGAGAATTAAAAGCTCAAGGTCACGACGTAATTAGTTTAAGTCTTGGAGAACCAGATTTTGATACGCCTGACCACATTAAAGAGGCAGCCAAAAAGGCATTAGATGAAGGTTACACCAAATATACGCCCGTTCCTGGGATGGTCGAATTGCGCAGTGCTATTTGTACGAAATTTAAACGTGATAATGGTTTAGAGTTTTCTCCAAACCAAATTGTCGTGTCTAATGGAGCAAAGCAGTGTATTGCGAATCTTTGTTTGGCATTGCTAGATAAAGGCGATGAAGCTGTGATTTTAGCACCTTATTGGGTTTCTTATAGTGAAATCGTTAAGTTGGCAGAAGGAACGCCCGTTTTGGTGAAAGCAGGAATTGAAGATGATTACAAAGTAACAGCAGAACAAGTAGAAGCTGCCATTACTGAAAATACAAAGATATTATTGTTCTCTTCTCCTTGTAACCCGACAGGTTCTGTTTACACCAAAGAGGAGCTTCAAGCTATCGCGAATGTTGTCGAAAAATATCGAAATATTACTATCATTTCTGATGAAATCTATGAATATATCAACTTTGTGGGTCATCACACGAGTATCGGAACGTTCGAGAATGTGAAAGATAGAACGGTAACCGTTAATGGTTTTGCCAAAGGATTTGCTATGACAGGTTGGCGTTTGGGGTATATGGGCGCACCGTTGGCAGTAGCCAAAGCTTGTGCAAAAATACAAGGTCAAGTCACTTCTGGCGCGAATGCTTTTGGTCAAAAGGCGGCAATAGATGCGTTATTGGGAGATATGACTCCAACCCACAAAATGCGTAAAGAGTTCTTGAGACGTAGAGATATCATGATTGGTTTGTTGAAAGAAAT
>CAKZLT010000408.1 GCA_937127195.1 uncultured Saprospiraceae bacterium | reverse complement strand
ACAAATTGTTACTTTTTACCATAATCATAATAAGTCTAATTGCTTGTCAGAGAGATACTGAAATTCCACAAGAAATAGATAAATCATTTGTTGGATATTATGAAAGTGAAGCCAAAGCATCTTCGGGAACAAGCTTGCAATTAAGAAAAGATGGAACTTATCTTTTGATACAGCGTGTCTATCATAGTTGTGATGCTTTTTTACAATATACAGGAAAATGGACATCATCGAAGAAACAAGTTTTTTTACAAGAAAGTATACCACTCAGTGAGTATTTATCTATCATTAATTATTCTAAAAATGGCGCAATTGACACTATAAAACTCTGGGAAGCAACAACAGGTTTTGTAGAAAACATTCCTGATGATGAGATAGAAGGGGAAGATATAATATTATTTATTGACACCTTTGAACAAGAAGTTTTCAGGACAATGGATATTCTAAAAAAACAATCTGATACTTTGATTATTAACATATCAGATAAAGTAATAGCAGCATTACCAGAACTTAAAATTTGGATAGATGATGATACATCTACATTGAATATACAAAATAATCAAGTGTTGATTGATAAGGCTAAATATATTCGTCAGAATGATAGAATGTATGCTTCTTTAGATGTATCAATAGAAAATTATAGTGAACATTATTATGATTTATACTTTCAAAATGGAAACTATTATACTTCGATAGACCATGCTTTTCCGTATGATTCCATTGAAATCTCATTGAAATCGCCATTACCTAGGAAATCAAAATTGAACAGAACAATTGTTTTTTATCAAAAGGATAGTTTATTGGTGACGAGAAATGATGTGTTTTTAGAACCTCATCGTTTAGTTAAAGTCAAATGATTAAAACTCCCCCTTTCATCTCACCCCAAACGTTCTACATCCAAAAAAAACACCACACCTAAAAAAATCCCCCTATCTTGCACCTCAAAACACTACAACATGAAATACATATCAACCATCATCACAATTCTTCTTCTAACGGGAACACTAACCGCACAAGAAGGCATTGCAGACAAAAAGCAATTCAACGCGGCCGTCTTGTATCACACACAAGGCAAATACGACGAAGCAATAGAAGGCTTTTCGCGGTTGATTGCGGGTTATCCAGAATTTGTGAAAGCCTATTTTTTTCGCGGATATGCCTATTTAAAAAAGAAGGATTATAAAAATGCCTTGGCGGATTTCAAAATAGCATCGGAATTAGATAAGAAGAATGACAAAGTTTTCTTCTATATCGGAAAAATCTACTACGACCAAGGTCAATATCAGGATGCTATTGGCTATTTTTCAAAAGCGATAAGCCTCAATCCTCGCCATACTTCCGCACTCAATGACAGAGGAATGGCGTATTATCAACTCGGTCAGTATGATGCTGCGGTCAAGAGTTTTCAATCCGCTATTGCGGTTGATCCTAATTTTGCCATGGCATATAACAACATCGGTTCAGCTATCTTTTTTAACCAAAACGTGGCTAATCCAACTAAGAAAGACCTTCGAAATGCCAAAACTGCTTTCACCAAAGCAATCATGCTTGACCCGACTTTGTTTGTGGCTTATTACAACCGTGCGTCGATGTTCTACTATTTAAAAAACTATGATGCCGCTTTGGCTGATATTGACAATGCACTTGCGATACAAGAGAATAACGCTATGTGTCATTTTTATAGTGGTGTCATAAAAGGCAAGCAACAGAATTATGCTGGAGGAATTGCAAGTCTTGAGGTAGCAATTGAACTAGCTCCAAAACTGAGCTATGCCTATGAAGAAATAGGCAATATTCGTAAGGAAGAAAAGCAATACTTACAAGCTATTCAGATGTATGAAAAAGCATATACATTAACTCAAAATTCAACTTATGAGGGCTTAATGCATTACCGTAAGGCTATTGTATATGCTTTACAAGAGGACGAAGCAAGTATGTATGCTGCATTGAAAAAAGCGTATAAAAAGAAGCTTTTTAAGGATAAAAAAGCATATCAAGCTTTTACTAGAGAGAAGGCTTTCAAGGCTTACCGAACTAAAAAGAAATTTAAAAAAATCCAAAAAAAGGCTCGGAAAGGAAAGAAAACTAATAAATTTGAAAATTCTGAACTGAGCTGGTTTCGACTCGAAAACTGATGAATATCACTAACTAAAAATTACTTTTTTACTCCTATAATAAAAGGTCACTTTCATCTAAAATAAAGATAACTTCATCGGTTTTGGCTTATTTTTGTACTGTGTATAATACTAATTTTTTATAAAAACCATAACACAAATGGAAGAGGTAAATAAAGAGTTTGACCCCGAAGAAGCAAAAATAACAGCCGATGAAATAACTGAAGAAATAGCAGAAGAAACAGCTCCTAAAATAAAATTAACTGGTGTCGCATCTGTTGATTGGATAAATGCTAAATGGGAAAAACTCCAATCTTACACCAAAAAACAAGCATCTGACAATATTTGGGTTTTGGGCGTTAAATTGTTTTTCCAAGCTATCGGAATTTTAATTTTGATTATCTTATCTCCTTTTGTTTTATTAGGAATGATGATAGCCTTATTGGTCGCAGGATAAAAACCTGATTTTATATGAAAAAATACTTATTCCATCCCGTTTTCGTGATGGCTAGCCTTTTATTTGTTATACATCAGGTTTTACAAAAAATCTTTGAAATTTCGATTCCTCTTTTCGATAACTATGGAGATGACTTTGTTGGTATGCCTATTATACTAACTATCTTTTTGGTAGAACAACGCTTTATCTGGAAACGCGTTCAAACCAATCTTTCTTTATTTCAAGTTGTTGTTTTCACTATTCTTTTTGCTGTTTTTTTTGAAAATATTCTACCCTTATTCAACCACAACTATACGGCAGATTACTGGGATTATTTGGCTTATGGATTAGGTAGTTGGTTCTTTTTTATTACTATTAATAAAAGTTAAAACAGCCATTTTAGGCTTTGTTCCATTAGTGAGCGGTACAAAAGTTAGCAAGTAATTAGGAGCTAAATAAACTCCAAAAGAAAATTAAATGGCGGCTAAGTGAAGAAAAATAAATAACTAGCACCATTCTACTTTTTCTTTGTTCTATTTAAAAGCACTAAAAAAATGAACCGTAGCGGTGCTATGCTTAATTTTTTAAGCACTTTTAAATAAAAAAATAAAGTTGTATAATGGTGCAACTTATTTATTTTTCTTCACTAATACGTTTGAAACGCTCACTTTTCCACTTCAAAAATGTTCGTCCTGTCCTATTTTAAGTGAAGCGTTAAAAAATAGATTTAAAAGTTTAAGAATATGGTTTTAAAACGTCTGAAATTCTCCAAAATAAGGATTAGATAGATAGCAACTCCTTGTTTTTAGAAATTTATCCTAAAATAAAAAAGTACGGAATGATTCAATCATTCCGCACTTTTCTTATAAAAACGGCTATATAACCGTCAACCATCAGCGAAGCGGCCGTCAACCGTCAACCGTCAACCGTCAACCATCAACCGTCAACCGTCAACCGTCAACCGTCAACCGTCAACCGTCAACCGTCAACCGTCAACCGTTTTTTACACTTCTATAAACTTCATCGAAGAACCAAAAAACTAAGCGACAGCTTCTTCGCTCACCACCAGTTGAAAGCCATTACCATGAATATTCACGATTTTGATATTTTCGTCACCTTTGAGGTATCGGCGTAGTTTAGTTACAAAAACGTCCATGCTTCGGGCAGTGAAATAATTGTCTTCGCCCCAAATCTTCTTCAAAGCTTCCGAACGTGGCAAAATATCATTCATATACATACAAAACATCTTCAAAAGCTGTGCTTCCTTCGGAGACAGCTTGTCCTTGTGTTCGCCTCTAGTTAAGATACGAAGTGGAAAGTTAAAGTGATATTGACCAATATTGAACTCTTTAGGTTCTTCTTTTGGCTGTGATTTGGATTGCGTACGCTTCAAAACTGCTTGAATACGATACAGTAATTCGGCAGAGTCAAATGGCTTTTTAATATAATCATCTGCACCTCTTTTGAAACCTTCTAATACATCTTCCTTCATCGCTTTTGCAGTCAAGAAGATAATTGGAACGGTTTCGTTCTGCTCTCTAATGTCAGCAGCTAATGTAAAACCATCCTTTTTAGGCATCATGACATCCAATAAGCACAAGTCAAATTCTCCCTTTCGGAACTCGTCGTAACCCATTGCGCCATCAGTTGCAAGTGTTACATCATAATCGTTCATTTCCAAATAAGAACGTAGTACATCACCAAAATTTTGGTCATCTTCTACTAAAAGTATTTTGGTCATTTCGTCCATGTTATAATTTTTTTTAGTTTTTTGAAAAAGCAAAAAACGAATTTTCTTAATATTATTTTGGATAGATTTAACCTACATTTTCAGCTTCATGCTTAAAGAAAAGTGTAAAAGTACTGCCTTTTCCTTGTTCGCTTTTTACCGAAACATCTCCTTTGTGAGCCATCATAATCGTTTTTACGTAACTCAAACCTAATCCAAAACCTTTTATATCGTGTCGATTACCTGTTGGTACTCGATAGAATTTATCAAAAATGTGTTTTCGTGCATCGCGACTCATTCCCATTCCGTTATCTTGAACCGAAATCGAAATACCATTTTTAGTGTTTTTAGTAAAGACACTAATGTCAGGCACTTCTGGCGAATATTTATTGGCGTTATCCAATAGATTATATATAACGTTTGTCAAATGAGTTTCGTCTGCCGCAATTACATCATTTGTAGCATCAAGGTACTGTGTGATTTTTCCGCCACGTTTTTCGACCTGCAAGCTAATCGTAGCAACGGCATTTTCAATCACATCATGAACTTCAATATCTTGAATGCTAAGATTGAATTTATTCTTATCCAATTGAGCCATTTGTAGAACTTTTTCTACTTGCCCAAGCATTCGTTTATTTTCTTGTTGAATAATGCCAGCAAATCGAGTTACTTTTTGCGGATTGTTTACAATCATCGGACTCGTGATAGAATCAGAAGCTAAAGAAATCGTTGCAATCGGAGTTTTGAACTCGTGCGTCATATTATTAATAAAGTCATTTTTAATATCAGATAGTTTTTTCTGATTAAAAATAACCTGTATTGTATAAGCAAAACAGAATAAAATAATAAAAGAGAATACGACAGAACCAATTAACATTGGCAAAACACTTCGCCACATATAACCTGATTTGCCAGGAAAATGTAACATCAAATAGCCAGGCAGTTGAATATCCGAAGGAAACAAACGAACTTTATATTCTGATTTAACCAAGTTATTCATGCTTGCTTGAGCTATCACAGGATTAGATTGTGCTTGTGGGCTTTGTAAACTCGTTACAACAAATTGCTTTTGGCGTTCCGAATAAATCGCATAATTGTAATTAATAGGAATGCCTCTATCTTGCATCGAGTGATAGAGTAATTCACTAAAATATTCTAAGTTAATTCGTTGTCGAATAGGTTTTGTACAAGTTGATTGCTTTGCAAATGCTGTTCTGAAATGCTCAAAGTAAGAGTCCAAACTCGAACTAATACGTGCTTGCTTGCAGTTTTCACACATACAGTTTTCCTTATCATGCTCTTCGTAGTAGTCCGTTGGTTCTATTATCAGAAAACTATCAGAAGGAATACTAGGATAGAAAACAAATCCCGTCCCTCGTTCATCATTTACTTGCGCAAATAATTGTTGCTGCATTCCGCGCGAAAAAGATTGTAAACTAGGAGCTAAAAAATTGGAAGTTGTAGCATAAACTTCTTCATATTCTAATTTGGCAGCCACCTGATTAAGTGCTGAATACACATTTTTATCAAATTGTTCGTTGCTCGCTCTCAAGGATTGATTAATCCAATAAGCCTGCATCACTACTATTCCGAGTAGTGCGACGCTCATTAGTCCAATTATTCCCCAAATGGCATTTCTGTTCATATTTGTTAACTTCTTTATTATCTATAATTCTATGATAATTTGATTAGATTAGTCATATAAATCTAAATTATCATAGAATGTTTATTTGTTTTTGAATTGTTTTAAATATAATAATTATAACGTAAAAAAGCACCAAACGAAAATCTTTTAAATGATTTTATAATTTTTATAACAATGAAAAAGATAAATGTTAAAGTTTTTGTGAATGTTATAAAAGGCAAAAGTAGCACAGACATTCCTGTCTGTGAAAATTAAAAGGCAAAAGTGATTATTAAAAAGTAGTTTTTATTTTAAAAGACTAAAGAAATGGTAGTATTTTTTAAAAATAAACCCCTAATTACTTTAATTAAACGCTTTTTTTGTAAACTCTAGTGTCAGAGACGGTGCGCTTAACTCTGAAACTAGTGGTTGTTTTGGATTTTGCTAAATGTATTAGTAATCCTGTCATTTCTTGCACTTAAATATAAAATCAGCACTTAATTTTGCATTATAAACAATTGTAAATTTAAACGAATGAAACTAATAGAATACAGTGCCGAATGGGCAAAAGGAGAAGTTTTTGAAGGAATGTGCATTGTCATTACTGGTGCATTGACCTTAGTGTGTGCTTTTTTTATTTGGAAATACGGAACGACAGTGAATGCTAAAGCTTTGCTTATTCCTACATTGGTTTTGGGATTGCTTTTTAGTATGATAGGCGGTTATATGATGTATTCAAATAATCAACAAATTACTAATTTTCAATCTGCTTATAAAGCCGATAGCGAAGCATTTGTTCAAAATGAAAAGAAGCGAGTAGAGGATTTTCAATTTTTGTATCCGACCTCTTTAGCCATGAGTGCGGTGTGCTTTTTACTCACAATGCTTGCTTTTGTTTTTTTTGAAAATCCTACATTTCACGCTATTGGCGTAGTTCTTTCTGTTTTTGGCGTGTCATTGATTATCATTGATTATTTTTCAAAAGAAAGAGGTCAGATTTATTACGAACATATCCTTAATTATATACAATGAGCAACATCTTAGACATAAAAAGTATTAGCGAAATACACCGTTTGTTGGATATAGATAAACCTGTTCATCCTTTAATCTCGGTTGTAAAGCATAGTAAAGCAATGAACCTTGATTTTGATAAAAATCTTCGAGTAAATAATCATATGTACTTTATTTCTTTGAAGGAAAACATTCAAGGCGTTTTTAAGTATGGTCGAACATCGTATGATTTTCAAGAAGGAAGTTTAGTGTTTATGCGACCTGGGCAGGTTACTTCAAACATAGATAATTCAGAACCAGATTTAGGCGGTTGGAGTATTTTTTTTCATCCTGACTTGATTCGCCCGTATTCACTTGCGGATAGCATTCAGCAATATCCTTTTTTTGATTATGACAGCAATGAAGCTTTACATATTTCTGAAAAAGAAAAACAGGCATTGGCAGAGATTATTCAAAAAATAGAAAGCGAAATACACCAAAATATTGACGAGCACACTCAAGAAATTATTGTTCACAATATTGAATCCTTACTAAAATACAGTCAACGCTATTTTGACCGTCAGTTTTTGACAAGAAAAAATCATAACAAGGATTTTGTCACCAAATTTGAAAAATATCTTCATTCTTATTTTGATAGCAGTTTACCATTAGAAAAAGGTATTCCTTCGATAAAAGAATGCGGTATAGCTTTACAAATGTCGGGCAAATATTTGAGCGATTTACTAAAAAAAGAAACAGGTAAAAGTCTTACGGAGCATATTCATTTGCACATTGTAGAGATTGCAAAAAACAAACTTTTGAACTCGAATGATCCTATTCGTCAAATAGCTTTCCGTTTAGGTTTTGAGCATCCTCAACATTTTAGTAAGATTTTCAAGAGTAATGCAGGAATAAGTCCTAAAGCGTATCGCAATTTGAATTAAGAAAGGCTTTCAAAAAAATTATAATAAAAGATGATTTCAACAACAATAGCTAAAAAAAATGATAAAGTATATTTCAATAGTGATGGTAAAAAATTAGCAGCTTTGCTTTTTAAACCAGATAATTTTGACATAAAAAATAAATATCCAGCTTTGGTAGTGACACGACCTGCAAGTGGCGTAAAAGAACAAACGGCTGGTTTATACGCTCAGAAATTAGCAAAAAAAGGGTTTATTACACTGGCTTTTGACCCAAAAGGATATGGCGAAAGTGAAGGCAGAAAAAGGGTGGAAGACGTTTACAGTATTATTTCAGATACTAAAAACGCCATTACTTTTTTAGAAAATATGGATAATGTAGATACTTCAAATATATTTAATGTTGGTATTTGCATGGGAAGTGCTTATGCAACGGTGGCAAGTATTGAAGATAAACGAATAAAAGCGACTGGCGTTATAAGTCCGATTTATACGAATCCAGAAGACATGGCGAAAGCTTATGGCGGTAAATTTATTCTTGCTTCCATGCTCTATTCTATGAAGTGGATTGTTGGTTTGTTGGATTTGTTTGGTTTGCAAATGTATGTCCCATTAGCACCTATCAAATTGACGGATAAAATATATCCAACAACTAAAATGCAAAAATTAGCTATTGAATATTATGGACCGGGAGCGATAGGAGATGTGCCTACTTGGAGGAATAAGGTTAACTTTTATAAAGGCGAAACAGGTGCAATAGAATTTGACCCATTTGAATATATTGATAAATATAACGAACAAAAGAAACCTTATTTTATGGCATTTGCGACTGGCGGTTGCAGACCAGAACGATTACAGGATTTTTATGATAAGATAGAATCGACAGATAAGGAAGTAATGGTTATTCCAAATAGCCATCATTTTGATTTATATTATAAACCAGAACATGTCAATAAAATTGTTGATGGAATGAGTATTTTATTTAAAAGACATATTGAATAAATATTTTGGCTCTTTGAACAATCTTCACCTCTGGCAACCTCGGTGGTGGCTTTTAATTTTTTGCGTTATTGTTTTTTTTAAGCCAAAGGTAAAGTACTTATTAACAACGATTTAACATTTGTTTTAATGAAGGTGTGGTATTCTAAAAATATATTTTCTATATTTGTTACGAAATATTTCGTAGATAAAGTGAAAGAACATTTATTTTTAAAATAAAAAAAAATTACTACACATGAAAAAGGTAAATTTAAAAGGATTAATGTTATTACTAGCATTACTAATGCTAAGTAATTTGAGTGTTTATGCACAAAAAGAAGGCACTTCTACCAAAAAAGAAGTTAAGAAGAAGGTCGTTATTGTAAAAAAAATAAAAGGCAAAGATGGAAAAGTCGTAGTGAAACGCATCGAAAAAGAAGGTGAAGAAGCAACGAAATACCTCAAGGAAATGAAAATTGAGGGTAAAGATGGAAAAGTCATTGATATAGATATTGATGTCGATGAACTTCAGAGTCTAGAGAATCATATTGAAGTGATTGAAATTGATGATTTGGGTAACGTTTCAGAAGAAATTAGAAAGAAGCTAGAAGGCTTAAACATTGAATTGGAAATTTTGGATGATAAATTAGAGATATTGGATGGACAACTTGAAGGATTGGGCGAAGAGTTTGAAATTATAGAATTAGATGAGTTCCGTGATAATCACTTTGAAATAATGGATTTGGGAAGCCATGAGAATCATCTAATGATTACGCCAAAAGAAGGTGAAAAATCAAAGGTAGAGACGATTGACATTTCTATTGAAGAAGATGAGTATTCGGTTAAAATTGTGAAAGATGGTCAAACGAAAAACTACAAATGGGAAGGTGATATTCCTGCCAATATCAAACAAGAAATAGAAGCATTAGGTCTTGATGTGAAGCAAGGAAAGGCTGCTAATATCACAAAATGGATAGATGCTGATGATGAAAATGTCCGTATTAAAGTCGGAAAAGATAAGAATGTTCGATTTTTTAATACAGATGAAGAGGTTCATGTTGGCTTTCCGAGTCATAATGAAAAACATTTGAATATTGAACCAACAGACAAAATCAAGGATAAGGTAGAAAATATTAATATTAATATTGATGGAAATGAATATAGCCTTGATATTGAAATGGATGGTGAAGCAAAAAAATATAAATGGGAAGGTGATATTCCTGAAAATATCAAGAATGAATTGACAGAAATGGGCTTTAAGGTTTCTATGTCAAAAGGATTTCCAAAAGGTCGTAGTATTTGGATAAGTGATGATTTGGCGGATAATGGTGTGTTCTTAGGTATTCAGATGGGAGACAAACGCAGCGACTTGGGAGTATATGTAGATGGTGTTGTAGAAGGTAGTGCGGCAGAAGCAGCAGGTTTGCAAGCAGGTGATATTATTACTTCGATTGATGATAAAACGACCACTAAATTTAAAGATTTGGTAAAGGCACTGGATGCTTATAAAATAGGTGACAAAGCTAGTATTAGCTATATTAGAGGTGATAATACGGCAAAAACAACAGTTAATTTTGAAAAAGGAGCTTCTAATAGTAAGGCATTGTTTTTTGAAAATAAGAAAATGAAATTCAAGTCATTGGAGGCTGATGAAATAGAATTTGAATTTGATGAGCATGAAGATTTTAAATTAAAATTAGAAGAAAGCATATTAAAAAAAGGAAACAAAGTTGTTTTAGGCGTTTTTCCTGATTTGGAAGTTACCTTGGAGAAAGGTATT
The DNA here is from genome assembly GCA_937127195.1 of uncultured Saprospiraceae bacterium. GTDB lineage: Bacteria > Bacteroidota > Bacteroidia > Chitinophagales > Saprospiraceae > CAKZLL01. The sequence continues at coordinate 2,933 of CAKZLT010000408.1, read as the reverse complement.
CAGCTTTCGGGTGTTGTTGAAAATGGAAATGCTGAAAAAGCAGGTTTACAGAAAGGTGATGTTATCTTGGCAATTGACGGCGAAGCAATTACAAAGGAGCAAAGTATAGGTCAATTATTGAAAAATAAGAAAGAAGGAGATGTCGTAAAAGTTCTTTATTCTTGCGATAATACTGAGAAAACAATTTCTATTGCTTTAACGAAAAGTACGGTTAATGGCTTTTTTATAAAAGAAAAATTAGGTCGCCTTCCATCAAAAAAAGGAAAGCATAAAGTCATTATTATTCGCAAGAAAAGTAAAAAAGGGGAAATAGTAGAAGATGAAGATATTGAAATTCAAAGTGATAATGCTTTAGAATTGAAGGATGTAAAAGTATTCCCAAATCCAACAGAAGGACAATTGACGGTTGAGTTTCAGGCAGAAGCGATTCCTACGACGATTGTGATAAGAGATGTAAGTGGTAAAGAGGTTTATGCCGAAACGGTTAATCGATTTGATGGTAACTACAAAAAACAAATTGATGTTCAAAATGCCGCAAGTGGTATTTTGGTGGTTACTGTGCAGCAAGGTCAGAAAGTGTTTAATATTAAGGTGTTGAAGAATTAGAGAAAAGAGAGCAGAGACCGCCCTTTGGGCTAAGAGAAAAGAGAATATAGCGTGAAGTTATTCACTATAAAAGCATCTCTTTTCTCTTAGCCCAAAGGGCGGTCTCTTTTCTCTTTTCTAAAAAGAAGCATACAAAACGTTTTTTTATTCAAAAAATATAAAACTATTTGTTTTTTACATTTATTTGTTTTACATTGCAATTGATTTATAAAGTCATGGCAAAAAACTCGTATCATGGTAGAAACAGATAGAATTGAACTTAATAAGAGGTTTCAAGAAGTATATAAGCTCTTAGAAACCAGAGGTGAAATAGTAAAAAATCATTCAAATAAAAGTAAATCTGCTTTTGCAGAAAAACTTTTAGGTTCAAAACAATATGGTCATATAATAACTCAATTTTTGAAAGGTAAGCGTCATATTGATTATAAGCATGCACGCAAACTTTGTGGTTTATATCAAATTAGTCTTGATTATATGATAGATGGAGTTGGTAGCCCTTTTGATACTCAAAAGGCATCACATAACTCTGATAATCAAGTAACTCAAAAAACTTCTCCTAATCAAATTCTATTTACAACAGTTAGTGCATTTGCAAATGCAGGTATTGATAGTAGTAGTTTTTCTTATGAAGCGGCTTCTTTCTTTTCTTTACCTGATATGAGCGGGCGTGATTTGGTCGCTTTTAATATTGAAGGTCGAAGCATGGAGCCAATTATCAATTCTGGTGATATGGTGATTTGTAAACCTGTTGAGGATTTACATTCTATTAAGGATAATCAAATTTATGCTGTTAAACAGGATGGAAAAGTCTGGATTAAACACGTTAAAAAAGTTATTCAAAATGATAGAGTGACACACCTTGAGTTGATTTCAGCCAATTATTTGGATTATCCACCATTTATAGAAGAAGTGAATTATACAACTCGTTTTTTTAAGGTGATTCGTAGAGTTGAGAACATATCATCGTAAAATTTGTATTCAAAAAAGTGATAGAGTTTGTTGTTAACATTCTTTATTTTAAAAATGTTAGTAAAAAAGTGATAAAAAAATGTTTTATAACCTGATTGGTGAAACTATTTGTTGTATATTTACATTGTATTTGAAAGAATATGGTTATTAGGAATTACAACAAATAAGTTATGTATAGCATCAATAGAACAGAACTTAATCAGCGTTTTATAATAGTATATTCAGAGTTGGAAAAACGTGGAGAGGTTGTAAAAAATAGCAGAGAAAAAAGTAAATCTGCTTTTGCTGGGCAACTCAAAACCAAAGGACATATTATAGATAAATGGCTGCGAGGAGAACGAAAAATTACTTATGACCAAGCAAAAGCTTTGTGTCAAAATTATGGAGTGAGTGAATTGTATATGTTTCAAGGAAAAGGAGAACCATTTCCAAACAAAAAGCGATTACCTGCACCAGAGCCTAGCCGCTTGAAAGGTAGGCAAAAATTAGCAGATGTGTTGAATATTCCATTTTTACCTAATATCCTGTTTACAAATGTAGAAGCCTTTTCGAGCAACACAGTAGGTGTTGACTTATTGGAAGAAAACCAACGATTTCAGATACCTGGAATATTTGGTGATTTGGTGGCTTTTAATATTAATGGGAATAGTATGTCGCCCACTATTTCGAGTGGTGATATGGTAATTTGTATGCCATTAGAAAATAATAAAGACGTTCGAGATAATGAAGTATATGCAGTTGTAGCGAATAATTCGGTTTGGGTAAAACGTGTGCAAAGATGCTATGATAGACACGGAAGATGGACGCATCTGAAATTAGTTTCAGATAATTACGAAGAGTTTGACCCTTTTTTAATAGAAGTAAAAGAAATTAGAAAACTCCTAAAGGTGAAAAGAAGACTAACAGGTTTGAATGAAGAGTTTTAGATTTTTCAGAAAAAAGACACTTTAATAGCATATTTCGAAAAGTATCTCTTTCCCCTGAATGCTGTAAGCGTGGTCTCTAACTCTCTACTCTAAATAAATTAGTAGTTAAAGTACAACAATAGAAAGTTACCTTGTCTTTAACTCCTAAGAATCATGTTGCTGCGTTTTTTAGATGTAAGCGCTCAGTCCACGAACGGCAGGACTGAGCCTTTTTTATGTCTAGACCAAAATTTTGATAAAAGCTTCTAACGTTTATAACCATTCGTAGAATATTTTTTGATAACGTGCTGATAATCTTCATTTTTATGAAAATTATTATTTTTACAAAAAAACACTAGCATTTTTTTTAGAAACATTCAAAATATAAAACCTAAGTAGCCAGTCAAGTTAATAGATTGTTTCAAAAGTTATTTAATGTTTCGTAGCGCGACG